>NZ_JAEMGT010000203.1:0-1147 GCF_017655185.1 Rahnella sp. ChDrAdgB13
CGCCACCGCCACCATCAGCTATGGACACCGGGGCGACTGAAAAACTGGGCAGCGGGAGTCGGTCACGACACGCTACGGTGGATCAGTGAGCGTCTGGAGGAGAAAGCACATCCGGAGCAGGCCTACCGGTTGTGTCTGGGCCTGCTGAGCCTGACACGGGCGTATCCTCCGGAGCGCGTCAACAACAGCTGCCGGCTGGCCAACAGCGAGGGGCTGACCCGACTGAAGCAGATAAAGTCGATCCTGAAAGCTAACCGCGATCTCATTCCTCAGGAGCGCGACCAACATCCGTCTCAGGAGCTTCCCCAGGAACATGAAAATATCCGTGGCCCGCGCCACTTCCACTGAAATAAGGAAACTGATAATGCCACATACGCTGATGAAAAAACTGTCCGAACTGAAACTGACCGGCATGGCTGCCGCACTATCTGTCCAGATGGAACAACCGGGTACATACGAAGAGCTCTCGTTCAGGGAAAGGCTGGCGTTGCTGGTCTCCCGGGAATCACTGGAGCGGGACCAGCGGAAGCAAAAACGCCTGTTGCAGAAAGCACGCCTGAGGCTTGAGGCCTCGGTTCACGACATCGACTACCAGCCGGCAAGAAACCTAGAGCGTTCACGTATCGCGCAGCTAAGCCAGAGCGAATGGGTGCTACGGGGGCAAAACTTGCTGATAACCGGCCCCTGTGGTTGTGGCAAAACCTACGTGGGCTGCGCTCTGGGTAACAATGCCTGCCAGCAGGGTTACAGCGTGCAGTACTGGCGACTGAGCAGGTTGCTGGGGGAACTGACGCACGGTCGTGCGGACGGTAGCTACAGAAAACAGCTGACGCAGTTATCGAAAACCCAGTTGCTGATCCTGGACGACTGGGGGCTTGAGCCACTACACCCGTCCCAGCGAAACGATCTGCTGGAGCTAATGGACGATCGCTACGGTAAAAATGCCACGGTAATGATAAGCCAACTGCCCACGGATGAATGGTATGGCTGTGTGGGAGACAACACGCTTGCAGACGCGATCTTAGATCGACTGATGCACAATGCTCACCGATTGGAAATGAAAGGTGAATCGATGAGAAAACGACTGGCTCAGGTTGACTGAAAGTGAACGCTCGGTGTAATAAAAAGAAGTTAGGGCGCGTTAGGA
>NZ_JAEMGT010000204.1:0-2191 GCF_017655185.1 Rahnella sp. ChDrAdgB13
GTCAACAGCCCGGCGGCGTTCAATCACAGCCTGGGCCTCAGTGGAAAAGCCCACGCACTCCGCTTCAATGGTGCGGCGAAGGCCAGTGGCCAGATCGGTCATTGCCTGACGCAGGTCACGCAGACTTGTTTTTAAAGACATATCAGCCTCTTAAAAAATAAGCCTCACTGTGCGAGGATACCGGCGCAACCCAATAACCTTAAAAACAGAGAGGCTTATATGTCACAGCAAGATGAAAAACTCACCATTGACCAGAAAATCCAGATCGCAAGACTGGCCACGGATATCTACATGACGGAATATCCATCCGGGCACTCCGCCTTTTTGAGAGCCGAGAATAACGGTGGAAAAGGTAGTCCACTATCAAATGCAGAAATCGAAATAGCCGCCCTTGAGCAGAAAAAACAGGATATTCGCAATAGTTTTCAGGGTATCTACCACTCAATAGAGAATGCAATTACCGGGGAGTCTGACAACGCTCGATAAAATCTACGGCCCCGCGTGGGCCGTATATCACCACCAAAGCAACCCAAAGTTCTTCCCAGAATTTCATACGAGTAATATCGTCACCGAACTCAGCCGTCAGAACGTCAACAATCTTGTTAACCCGCTCAAGATCAACACCTAATTTAATGTCAGTTTCATTGCTCATAAATCACCTCTCAACCGTATTTAATTCGTATTTAAAGAGCGCTGACGCTCGCGCATTGCCGCGTTAACCTGGGCGGCAATTTCCTCAGCCATCGCAACAGGATCTTCGTGATAAAACGAGACATAATCCGCACCCCGAATACCAATTCGAACGTCGCTCCCCGTTTTGCCAACAGTGGTTACCTCCGCAGGGTTTATGTACAGAGTTGGGCCTAATCTGATTAATTGCGCGACATCACTTTCCTGTGCATTAACCGCTGCAAAGAGCCGACGACGCGCCATCTCCAGCGTTTCGCCTTCCAGCGGAACAGCATCAAGTTCCTCACCGTTGGTTGTGGTTACACAAAGGCTCAACCAGTCATGGCTAAGGCGCACCTCGCTAATCTGGTCGGAACGCAGGCTCACTTCAGGGTTGATCTCAATTAACTTACCGGGCATGTGTTTTCTCCAGTTCCGGGGTAAAGGCTTCAATAATTTCCACAAATGCCGCAAGGTGCTGCGGATAATGCGACTGAATAAACTGCGACAGGGCCGTGATGGTGCCGATGGCCGTCGCTATCCGGTCAGTCTCTGGCAATACTTTTTTACTGGCCGCAATGGCCTTGGTGTACGCATCTGACAACGAGGACAGCAGCTGTACGCGCTCCTGTGCTGGGATATCTTCGGCGGCACTGAGTTTCTCGAGCGTGGTTTGTACCTGTACCATCAGACCGTTCAAAATAGCCCTGGCCACATCTTCCGGCGCACCGCTGGCCAGCTGGTTAGCACTGCGCAAGACCTCCCAGTCATCCCCCTCATCACCGGCCACTTTTTTCCATCGCATCGCGGTCGAAAAACTCACGCCTTGCTGGATGGCCAGTAATTCCAGAGACTGATTGCCGAAAATGAAAGCCCTGCGCAATGCTTCGCGGGTCTCGCGTGGGTGTGCCATCTAGCCTCCCGCCGTGGCACGTACCAGTGCCATACCAACCGCAACCATAGCGCCTGACACCGCACCGCTGAGCGTACCCGCTACCGTGCCACGCTTTATGCCTTCGTCGTCCATTGCATCCAGACGGGCATCAATGGCGTCTAACTTTTCGGTAATATCGCGCAGGGCCAGAAGTACGGCGCGCATGTCCTCTGACTTTTCCGGGGGCCGCTTTCTCATGCTCAGCGGCTCCCGATACCATCAATCAGCCGGTCAACCCGTTCGTTTGTCCGCTCAATTGACTGCTTGATTTCTGAGAGCATGGCCATAATCTGTTCCTGATCGCGTACCGCATCGGATTTAAGCTGGTACAGCTCACGAATGCGGGCATTATCCCGGCGCAGATCGTCAATCGAGCCGTAAAGGCGTTTAACGCTCCAGATCAGACCCGCCCCAACGAGGCTAAAAATAAAACTCTGAACCGTATCCATTGTTAACATTTCCATTTTCACTTCTCCTTATCCGGCCAGAAAAATGCATCCAGCGCTTCCAGTTTCGCCGCGTTCGTCTGACACCACGCGCCGTAATCGGTGGCATGGTGCAACAGCGCATCGGGCGGCAATCCCGCCG
>NZ_JAEMGT010000035.1:0-118074 GCF_017655185.1 Rahnella sp. ChDrAdgB13
TGCCTGCCATACTTCCCTCAAAAATTGCCATTACTTATTAACTGACAATTCCTTTTGGGATAGGTTCTAAGTTACTTCCTGTATGGCGCAGTGAATTAAATATTAATGAGCCAGAAAAGAAAAGGAGCTGGAGTTATATTAGAGATAGGATTCTATCTTACAAAATCATACCTCTAATAGATTTACTAGAACTTGCGAAGATATATACGAATGGAACAAAGAGAAGGATTCCTAAGCGAGTGCTGTCATTGATGATTTATCCTAATGGCGAACGGGATGGCTTTGGCCTTGAGCAAACTGTAATCCCTTTTTTAGAAAAAATCAGGGCTAAAACTTATAAATTAATGGATGAGTATAAAATAAATAAAGACTGAATCCCTTTATGTTTTTCTTAAGAAGAATTTTTTTTGTTTTCATCCAGTGTAATAGCTAATTTGAGCTTAGAGAATGTCCTCGAACATTGATGAACGAGGACATTTCTTTATGAACAACGAAATTACGATTTCTGATCGCACTATACGTGAGCAGGAATGCAGACACCTTACCGGGCTTTGCCGTACAGCCCGCTATGAGCTGGAGAAAAAAGGGAAATTCCCTGCCCGCCGTAATTTGGGGGGCCGTGCTGTTGGTTGGCTCCATTCCGAAATTCAATCATGGTTGGCTGCGCGGCCTGTTGTAGCTGTAACAGGCAAGGATAAGGTGGGCTAACCATGCATAACGGCATAACCATACACAACAACTCTATGCCGCTGGTGGAGTTCCAAGGGCTGCGCGTGGTCACGTTCGCGATGGTGGATGCAGCCCATCAGCGTCCAGATGGCACCGCAGCGGCAACATTCCGCCGCCATCGTCATCGCTTTACTGAAAATCGGCACTTTTTTGATCTATCTGACGACGTATTACATCGGCAGACGTTCGCCGGCCTTTTCCCTGCGTCAACTGTCGATTGGGGGAGCACTGGATACTTAGACAGGGGGCATCAAACATACCGGCAAAAAAGTAACCAATTTAGCCAGGGGTATGAAACGCCCAGGCAAAAAATGAACAGCGCCATTCGCGGCAAGATCACGCTGATAACTGAATCAGGCTTCGCCCAGGTCGGGAACTTGTCAAAACTTGACATGCGCAGTCGTCTAGCTGGTGGGACAACGGCAAGAAAAAAGGGCGAGGATAACGGCCCCGCCCTTTGGTGCTGCCTGGATCAGAATCAGCCTTTTGGCTCAATACTCGAACAGTCAACAAATTTACCTAAATCCTTAGATTCTGGATCATGGCATAACTTAACCTCACCCGAAACCAGCCCTTTTAGCCAGGTGATGCCAGCATTACCAAAATATAAGACAACAATAACGGCAACAATCCATATTAGTGTTTTCAACATATTACGCGATCTCCTTGGTTCTCAGTCTTTTGACTTTTTCCGTTGCTCCGCCTTGAGTTTGCGCCCGCAGGCATCCAGCACCCAAGCGGAGAAATTGGCGGTAGGGTTATCTGTTTTCTCTCGCTCTACGCTGGTGTCGATGTTATCGATTAACTCATTAGGGAACCGTATTCCCTTGTATGTCGACTTGCCGTTTTTATTCCCTGTGGTCATTTCAAAGCCCATGGCTAGTGATATTGGTGTGTATACAAAATACAACATGCATGGCATAAAAAAAAGGGTTGATTTGTTTACACACCATGAGTTAATTTTGTTTACACACCTTATCCACAGGTGCTGCACAAATAGCGAAGCCCGGCAGTGTGGGGACACTAACCGGGCCTCTGACCACAACGATAGTCAACGTATCGAGGTAGCTATGAGAAATCATACCACAGCGCCGCAGCGCTTCACCTTCCTGTTTTTGGCCGTAGTCCGTGCCAATCCACAGGCCCACCCTCACCGCGAGCAGATCGCCGCCGCCAGCGAGCGCGAAGCCCGTTCTTTGCTGGTAGGCCGTTTTGTTCTGGTATTTGCTGGCCGTCTGCCGGCGCTGGGGGTGACACATGGTTAAAATCTTCCGTGTCACAGGCTACGCCGTAAATCGGCGCGGCCATACTGTCGGCATCCAATACGATGTGATCGCTGAAAGTGCAGAGCCAGCAACGGATGGTGCTCTACATAGCGCCATTGCAGAGGGTTATTGCCTCATTCGCTTTACGAGCGCGGTAGTGCTGGTGGAGGCCGACAATGCATAGTCAAACCCCTCTGCTTACCGTCAATCTGTATGCCGCCCCTGACTTCACAGGCCGCGTGATGCTTTATTTGGAGGATGGGCATGTTAAATCAGATATTCCCGTTCCCGGTGATCACTTGGTTTGTTCTCTCGATGCGTTTATTGAATTAGCCAGGCGTTGCGGCGATGGGTTCCAGAAAATTACGGTTCCGACGAAGTTTACCGGACAAATCCTTGTGACCGCGCTGAACGGCGAAGTGATCCGCCAGCAAGAATTATCACCTAACCACGTTGTGACGACGCTCGGCGATATTGCCGAGGTGGCGCAGCAAGTCGGCATTATCACGAAAAAGCCAGACACCAAACAGTAAGGGGAAATAATGAGCAGAAAATTAACCGGCCACCAGCCGGGGGCTAAACTCACCCCGAAAACAGAGAACGCCGATATTCCTTACTCCGGCCAGTGCTGGAAAGATAATCGCGGAAATAAGGTAACGGTGACCGGGGCCAGTATTTACCGAGTGAAATTTATTCGTGATGGGTATGAATTTCCGTGTGAAATGCCCACGTCACGTTTCCTTAGCGATTTCACGTTAACGGTAGGATCTCACCATGAAAATTAATTCGTCCAATCAGAGTGCATCCACGATTACCGTTACCGTGGATCTGAATATCAAAGCAGGTTTTACCGGCATGATGATTGTGCAGATGGAGAACGGCGTAGAAAAGGGTCATTACCCACTGCGCAGCAATGAATTTACCGGCTCGCTTGAGTCCTTTCTGAATGCTGCCGGCATGGCGGGTTATCTGGTTATTCCACCAGCGGCACAGGTGACAGCATGAAATTCGCACCGAACGTTAAGCAACTGCCAAAGGATAAACTCACTGAGGCAATTATTTTCGCCGGGGCTGACGCTTACGCCCACGCTCAGCACTGGATTGAGAGCGAGGGGAAAAGGCACGGTGATAATATTCCGCCTATTTATCTGGGCGGCAAACAACTGGCCGAGCTGGGTAACCTGCGCATTATCGACAAAGGGCGACAATCTGCCCGCGTTTATTTAGCTGGCGAGATCGAACCCCTCCAGATTAATGCCATTGGCGAAAAATTAGCGCTGGCGGGCGTGCAGGAGGCGAAACTCTACAAGGGTATTCCCGACAGGGAACCGGAAAACTGGCGGGGGTATCTGGCCAGGCTGCGTGATGATGCTGAACGGGGGGAAAGCCTGGTTGAGGAAATGCGCAAGGCAAGCGGTCATCGTGCACCGGCGGATGAGCTGGCCCCCCGCGTAGAATCCCGCACTGGCGGCTTGTATTGGGTGACGCCCAAAATTGATAAGCAGTCTGGGGAAGTGATCCGCCCTGGGCAATGGCTGTGTGGTGCGGTGGACGTGCTGGGAGCCGGTGAAGGTGACGGCAGCGACTTTGTTATTTTGCGCTGGCAACCGACCGGAAACCGCCCCGAGCGAACGGAGGCTATCCCGGCCGGTGATATTGGTAATCGTGAAGGTTGGGCAAGGCTGAGTAATCGGGGGCTGCGCGTCACGGCGAAACCTCACCTCCGCGCTATCCTTGCCGACCATTTGACGGACAGTGATACCGGGGAACTGTGGAACGTCGCCACACTGTCTGGCTGGCAGCACGGCGTTTATATCATGCCTGACGGGGAGATTATCGGTGACAGCCAGAGGCGCGTTGTATTCCATGGCCGCAGCGCTACCGCTTCGGGGTATACCGTGGCAGGCACGGCGGATAGCTGGCGTGACAATGTGGCCGCGCTGGTGGCGGGCAATCCGTCTATGATGCTGGGCGTTGCTGCTGCGCTGGTTGCGCCATTGGTGGGGCTGGTGGGCGCTGACGGTTTTGGTGTGCACTTTTTCCAGCAGTCTAGCGCCGGGAAAACCACCACAGCGAATATTGCCAGCAGCCTCTACGGTAATCCTGAAATGCTGCGCCTGACGTGGTACGGCACCGCATTGGGTATTGCCAACGAAGCACAGGCGCACCATGACGGGCTGCTTGCGCTGGATGAAGTCGGCCAGGGGGCAGATCCCAAATCTGTCGCCACCTCGGCTTACACGCTGTTTAACGGTTCGGGAAAACTGCAGGGTGCTAAAGATGGCGGCAACCGTGAGTTAAAACGCTGGCGAACGGTAGCGATCAGTACCGGGGAAATGGACATTGAAACCTATCTGCTGAGCCACGGCATTAAACCCAAGGCCGGCCAACTGGTGCGCTTACTCAATGTGCCGATGGAGAAAACGACCATATTTCATGGTCTACCGTCAGGCAAGGCCCATGCGGACGCCCTGCGTGATGCTTGGACGGCTCACCATGGCGCGGCGGGTCGTGAGTGGGTGCGTTGGCTTGCCGACCACCAGCAGGAGGCGCAGGAGGCCGCAGGCGCAGCGCGTGAACGTTGGCGCGGACTTATCCCGGAAAGTTACGGCGAACAGATCCACCGTGTCGGGGAAAAATTCGCGTTGATGGAAGCGGCGCTGATACTGGCGGCCCATATTACCGGTTGGGATGCGCAGGCGTGTCGAGATGCCATTCAGCACAGCTTTAACGCCTGGGTAAAGGAATTCGGTACCGGCAACAAAGAGTACCAACAGATTATTGAGCAGGCAGAGGAATTCCTTAATGCCTATGGTATGAGCCGGTTCGCCCCACTGGACTATGACCCGCGAGATTTGCCGATCTCCGAACTAATGGGGTATCGCGATAACGGCGAACAGTTCGATGATCCTATGTTGTTCTATGTGCTGCCTGCACCGTTTAAAAAACACGTTGCTGGAACTCACAACAAAGACGCCGCCGCGCGAGTTCTCCATGAAGCCGGAATGCTCAAAAGGCCCGCCAGCGGCAAAAATTGGCAAATAAGAACCCCGCGGTTGAAGCACTTAAACAACGCCCGTCCATGGACTTACGTTCTGCTCTTTGCGCCGGAATCAGAGGAAAGCGAAGCCGAATAGCTTACATGTGCGTGTAAAAACACTTATCCCACTTATCCCAGAGGTATGCTTTATTGGTTAACCTGTTGTTATATATGGATGTGAAAGTGTTGTTCTGGGATAAAAGTGGGACAAGTCGAGGGCGTTTTGGGATAAGTCGTGGCAATTTTGGGATAAATCTTCGCTGCTGGTACCTGGGACAAGTCGAAAACGGGCCAACTTGTCCCAAAATGAGGGTGACTTATCCCAGAAATAAAACTCAGTACCAACTAAATCATTGAGTTACGCTTGCTGGGATAAGTGGGACAAGTGGGATAACTACTTTTGTTGATCTATAGGTGTTTTTTATTGGAGTAAGAGCATGACAGCACAAATAGCAGCATACGGCCGGCTGGTGGCCGATGTGCAGAGCAAACCCACCAGCAATGGCAATACGATGGCATTCGCACGGCTGGTGGTATCTCTGCCGTGCCACAGTGCAGAGAACGGCGAGGCTCCTTTCTGGCTGGGCGTTGTGGCCTTTGGTAAACAGGCCGATGCGCTGGCGCGTCACAGCAAGGGCGATATGGTGAGCGTGTCCGGCAATATGCAGGTTAACCAGTGGACAGCGCAGGACGGCAGCACCGCCAGCGGCTACCAGGTGGTGGCTGATTCGGTGGTCAGCGCCAGAACGGTGCGACCAGGCAGCGGGCCAACCAATCAGAAAAACGCCTCAAATCAGGGCGTAAAACCGGAAGCACAGCAGGCAGGGCAGCGACCAGCACCTTACCAACAGCCGGAAGATTTCGACCAAACCCCGCCGTATGACGCGCCATTTTGACCGAGGACAGATCAGTGAGCACGATCCAAGAGCAGTTGCAGCAGGTTAAACAGCAGATGCGCCAACAAGGAGAGCCAGCACCATCGGTGACTAAACCCACCCAACGCACGGCTACCACGACAAAAACAGCACCACGCCCCACCGGCGCAGCAGGACAGGTAAAAAAATCCCAGCATGGTGCTGGTGGTTGGAAATCCCCGCATATTCAGCGAGCGCAGGTTCATTACCCGCAGGTGTTCAACCGCCGGGAGGTCAAACCGGTTAAGGTTGGGATCAACGACGATATGCAGGCCGATGCTGCCACACGACAATTACCGCTAACGGTGAAGCATATTGCGTGGGCGCTGGCGTCACTGACTCAAACGCCGTGCTACTTGCGTGCAATTGCTGCCGGTGGCCAGCGTTATGATCTGCACGGCCAGCCATGCGGCGAGGTAACGCCTGAACAGCAGGAAAACGCCCGGGTGTTGCTGGCAGGGCTGAAATCCACCAGCAAGAAAAAGCGCGCGGCGCAGCAGGCCCAGAGTGTGGACGAATGACAGCGGAGAAAGCCGAGGCATTAGAATTGGCCGGGTTATGGCGTCGTGCCGCTCGTTACTGGCTGGATGTGATGGACAGCAGTACCGACGATGCGGAAAGGGAGCGGCTCGCATTACGCCGGCAGCATTGCATAGCGATGGCGAACGGCATCACACCAGACCAGCGCCGCTATCAGAACGAACAGCGCTACCGGGAACAGCAATCCGGGGCTGGATATTAGAGTGACAGGAGAAAACCGTATGTTGATGAGCAAAGCGGCCTATGCCAAACATCGCGGCGTCAGTCGCCAGACCGTCTACGACTGGATAGCCAAGGGCGATGTTGTGATGTCCGGTAGCAAGATTGATGTGAATGCTTCAGAGCGGAAATTGAAAAATAGTCCGGCGGTTCATCCGTGGCACGACCCAGATAAAAAGGTGAATATTTCCCCCAGGGCAGCGCTGTATTCAAAAGGTGAAGATTTATCCGATGTCAAAAATCAGCCTTTTACCGTTTCAGTACAGGAGGCGGCTAACATGGTGCTGACACTCGACGATATTTATCCACCAGCGGAAACGGAGGATGAGTTGAGGGATCGCGTTCTGGATGCAGCGGAGGCGTTAGGGCTGGAGGTCAGAACGGTGGATGTTGACGGCGACGAAGAATACATTATCGGCATTGAGCTTTACGACGCTAAGCAGGATAAAACGGTTCACCGTTTCGATTCATACCTGTTTGAGCTTGAGGCGCTGACCTTTCTGCGCTGGTTGGTGGTCACTAAACGTCTGGACGATACCGAGTTGGAGAATGTCACAAAAGCCGGGTTGGCTGCACTATCAGAGCCATTCGTAAGTAACGTGAAGGCCGTTTATGCTGATCGGTTTGAATCAGACGCTGACGAAGTGTAAGGCGTGCAGCACACTTTCATTAATTCGCCCAGATACGAAACCCGACAGGTTTACACTTTTACGACGACTCACGAAAGTGTAAACCTCGCTATACCCCTTGTGGAGGCTGGGGCTATCGTATTTTTTCGAGAGTCGATGTATAGATTTGTTAAGGTTAAATCACGAAAAGCGTCAACCCGATGTATCGGAATGTATCGCTCAATTCGCGAATTTTCCCGAAAAGTGTCAAGTTGCCCCACGAATTCGGAGTTCGGTATACAGTTTTATATAGGCCAACTACCGGGATCCCCCGCCTTATTCGCGAAAAGTGTCAACCTCGTGTACAGAACGGATAAGGTTTCCTGCGAAAAACGAAACCGATTCGAAAAAGTGTAAACCAGCAGGAAAGCCGCGAGTTTGCTGGCCTTGAGGTAATTCGCTGGCTTTTCGATGTATAGAAAACCCAACATCAATTCGCGAATTTGCGCAAAAGTGTCAACCAGCCGATCCGAAATGATCCGGAGTTTGCGTAGAAAGTGTCAACCTAACGAATCCTAACGCTTTATAACGGTTGGGGTGGTCGACGTGCCAGCGCTGGCGCACCAATCGGCAACACGAACGCGGTGAAACACGGCGAACGGAGCCGGTGGCCAGATGATAAGTTTTGATAAGGTTCTGCCGCTGGTGGGAACGCGACAAATTGCGACGTTTGCCGCCCCGAATGTATGCAAATGTTAACGTTCAGCCCATCTACTCGCTGGTAGTGCCAATAGTAAGAAATAGTAAGGTTCAGCACCGAAAGATAGGAACAAATAGGAACGCTCACGCCTCCCGCGAACAGGTAAGCCGGATGATAACATTTGATAACATCCAAGCCGCGAGAGCCAAACCATCCCGGGAGGTAACACCGTGTTAGATCACCACTCCATAGAACAGGCACTAATCAGCGCAGCCCGTCAGCAGGGCGTCACCCTAGACAGCAAAGACCTGCTGGATCTGCGCACTGGTGTAGCGGCCACCCTGGCAGCTAAGGAACGGCACCGGCAACGCATGACGACGCCCGCCGATCAGTGGAAGAAGCCGGTACCAAGGCGATAGTCGAATAGCCAAATTTTTGACAGGGTATGACGGATTGGAATGGCTGAAATCGTGCCAAGCTTTGCCTTGTATGGGGCAGGACAGCGTTACAGCTTGCGACTTGTCCAGAAAATGACGCTAAAAGCTATAGAGAGGATTTTGATGATACGCCACATTTTGTTGATAACGTTCACCACTGATGCCTCAACCGAAGCCATCGAGCAGGTGCGCGAAGCCTTTTTGCACATCCCGGAACACATCGAGGGCGTGCAGGCTGTTGAATGGGGTATTAACGACAGCCCGGAAGACAAGAACGCCGGTTACACTCACTGCGTGCTGATGACCTTCCAGGACGAGCAGGCCCGGCAACGTTATTTACCGCACCCCAGGCATGAGGCGTTGAAGGCGATATTTCGTCCGCTACTGGGCAATATTGTTGTTCTGGATTACCCGGTGCTGCCGCCAAACAGCAGCGTTTCGAGCGCAGCATATTGATTTTAATCGTAGCCCGTATCGGGTCATGGGAGACCACCAGCAAATGATCGACATTGAACGGCTGTCAGAGGCCGAATTGATAGCGCTGCACAACCGCATTGTTGACCGGTTACGGGAGTTGCAGCGCCAGCAGGCGCAGCAAGGTATGACACAGTTTCGCCCTGGCGATGTGGTGCGCTTCACGACGGACGAAGGTGAGGTCGTCGGTGTGCTGGTGCGCCTCAACAAGAAATCGGTAACAGTGCACACCGAAGGCGGCAGACGCTGGAACGTGGCACCGCAACTGGTGACGCTGGTCAAACGTCCGCTTGAGTTGGACGAACTGGAACGCGAATTCGATAAAACCCGCATAGACGGTAGGTCGCACAGCGGAAAAATTCATTAGCCCCCTTGCCCGGTATAACCATAGGAACGGACGATGTTACTTACCCTGGAATTGATGCTCACCCATGACCCAAAGCGCAGCCTACTGACGCTGGATGAATTGAATATCGGCTATGGGCCGGAATTGATAGAAGCGATTGATGGCTATGTGGGGAAACATGCCATGACGCCGCCCGGTGTATGGATGCGAAAATACAATGGCCTGCATTACCTGACGCAGAGTGTGCCGGCGTTGCCGTTCTTCAACTTCTTGCGACCTTGGGCCTCAGTTCCGATCGTCGGGGAGTTTCTGGCAAAGAATTACCGTTTCGCTCTGCCGTCTCCCGGTACTGCGCCAGATGCATGTTTTAACGTTTGGGTTAACCGGCTTGATGAACCAGAGGCAATGGTCGTTGCTATGGCGCAAACGGCATAATTCCGAGGATAAAAAGGGCCGAAATATATAAGCCCTTTTATTGTGTTGTATGTCATGGCAGCAGCGTTGCTATTAATAATCAAGAAGTTGATCGTTTTGAGGGCCGCCTGAACTCTACTAATGTTCCACCTTGCTGAGCACTATGTTCTTCGCGACGTTCAGACAACATCGATTTCAAACGAGCCAAATGTACCACCGCTGCTTTTTTGCTGGTGAGATAGCCCTCAGGTAAACCAACCAACATTTCTACATCAATAGCGGATAACCCTGCAAAATTCGATAAGCCATCAACTGCAATGATCCCGGAAGATGCGAGAAGTTCGACAGTCCGTTTAAGTAGACGCGGTTTTTCCGGTTCTCGATAATCATCACCTGGTTCAGATTTAACCCCCCAGCGTGCCGAACGGCGTTTATAGAGGTTCTGTTTCTCTTCATCTGAAATGATATTTAACGCATGTAGGCGCATTATGCTGGCTGCAACAGATATTCCATAACGTTGCTTAGTCAGAAGAAGGGTATCAAGAGTCACGGGTGTTTTCACTTCCTCGGCAAACGTTTCAGCAGGTAATAGAAGCGCCCCGGCAAATTTGTGAGCCTGGCTTTCCTTAAGCTTGTATCGTTCTGCTTCCAACTCATTCCCGACGTAACGATGAAGTATCAGATGTCCAATTTCATGAGCAAGATCGAAGCGACTACGGAATGCATTACCTTTATCAGAAGAAAGTAAAACGTAGGGAATTCCAAGGGATTCATTCCAGGCTGATAACCCTTCTATCTGAGCAATCCCTGTTTCCTCTCTCACCAAGACAATACCATTACTTTCTGCTGCCAGAGCTAGGTCGGGGATCTCTTTTGTACCAAGATTCCAAAGTTGGCGGCATTCGTTGGCAGCATCTTCAATATCAGCATCGCTTATTTCATCAATATTCGTGAAATTTCGATAAGGTAGCTTCAATTCAGGAAGATCTACAAACTCAGTTAGCTTGGTAACTAACTCATTAGCCCATTCAAGACGGGCTTCAAGCATTGCCCGTGCGGCCACATGCGCAGAAGCGTTGCTCCGGAACAGCGGTTTAGACATGCTAGGAAGCATGGGACGGGTGAACCATTCGGGGGTTACATTCACCACTGAGGCCAGTCGCTCCAATGCATCGGACTCCGGGGCTTGCTGACCAGAGCGCCATTTACTTATCGTTGCTGGCGACACTCCAACCATCGTGGCTAATTGAGTTTGTGATAGCCGCCGGGCCGCAAGTACTTGCATCAATCGATCCGGTTGAAATTCAGTGATTCCACGGCTCATACATCATCTTCCTCAGTACCATCTTTCGGGATAGAGCCACGTTTAAGCGTCGGATTAGCATCATCCTTCTGAACAGGTACTACATTATAACGGTTCAAAAATAACTCTACTGGCTCACGAAATAACCAATGTTTCATATCAGCACTCGGTATCACAATTTCTACAGAAATAGGTGTCTCGGGTTGTGTGATAAGACTACCGGAAAAGCGAGCTAGAAAAAACGCAGTGACTACAGGGATTTTATCAGGCGTATCGAAAAGACCAGGCTGAATCAAAGATTCAACATATTGGTTGTAGGAGGCTAGATCACGGCGTGTTTTGCTACGACCTAAGTTGTTCCATGCAACATTGTTATCATTGATGCGGCCTACGTTTACAATCCCACTTTTCCCGACAACCAACTGATTGCCCTTTAACTTTGTAGCCGTGCACTCAGCAGCGAGAAGCGCCTTAGAAAACTCCTCATTCATACACCAGTTGCGTAAGTTACCAAGGATCGTTTTTCTATGACCGTCATTGTCATATTTTGAACGAGTATAAGCTCGCTCAGCACCTGCGATAAGTGCATCGTAAATACCCATGACCAGATCCTTGGGCAAGTTTTCAACCAGAGTACGGGGGATGTCATCTCGCATGCTTATACGCCTTTGTTATTTTCGTTAATCGAGATTTTACACCTTATTTTTTTCGTGTGTCCAGATTTAAATGTGATTTCACCATTTCTCATACCGACAACTG
Source organism: Rahnella sp. ChDrAdgB13 (assembly GCF_017655185.1). Taxonomy (NCBI): domain Bacteria; kingdom Pseudomonadati; phylum Pseudomonadota; class Gammaproteobacteria; order Enterobacterales; family Yersiniaceae; genus Rahnella; species Rahnella sp. ChDrAdgB13. Next base: position 11,749 of record NZ_JAEMGT010000035.1, read on the forward strand.
TAGCAAGTTCTAAATGGTTCATCCTGCCTGGATGGAAAAGCATCATATGCCCCCAGTTCGCCCCCTACCATTTGGGGGATGTGATTTTTTAGCAATTGGTTTTTCGCTGTACCCAAAGTAAAAGCGCTTCATAAAAAATCAGCATTTAAATTGTTTTAACATATTGATTAAATAAGAAACGTTTGTCATGACTGATAATCTTGCTGTGTTATTGGAGTCGGAGAAGCACAGCCTGTACCCGATGTGCAAGTAATCGGGTTTGACTTGCTGGCACAAGGGCTGATGATTCACCAGCGGGGAAGTGGTTAACAGTGACCGGCGCGGCTGGTTATCACAACGGCTATCAGATCACTGCGCGTGAGGTAATCAGCAAAGGATTGGGGGCTGGCCGACCAGTGTAAGGAGTTAGCATCGTGACGCTTTTTATAGTCGATATTTTGAGCACACAAATTGCTGTGTATCACGTGGTGTATCACGTAAAAAGAAAAAGGCGCTCACCGTTTAAGATAAAAGCGCCTTTTTTCAATACGTTAACTGGATACTATCAGTTCATGCCGTATTTTTTCAATTTCTTACGCAGCGTACCGCGGTTGATACCCATCATCAGGGCCGCACGAGTCTGGTTGCCACGGGTGTACTGCATCACCATGTCCAACAGTGGCTGTTCAACTTCAGCCAATACCAACTCATACAGGTCATTCACGTCCTGACCATTCAATTGAGCGAAATAGCCCTTAAGTGCTTGTTTTACCGAGTCACGCAGAGGTTTTTGAGTCACCTGGTCTTGTGAGTTTACGGTAGAAACGGTCAGTACGTCAGAATTCACGCGTTGTTCGAACATAGTTCTGTCAGCTCTTTTTTGTTACGCAAGATTTTCGAAATATGCTTCCAACGCCTCCAGCTGTTCGCTGGCATCCTCTATGGCGTTGAAGGAGCGCCGAAACTGGTCATTCGGGGCATGCTCCTGGAGATACCAGGAAACGTGCTTACGGGCGATACGGAATCCCTTGCCTTGACCATAAAAGTCGTGCAATTCCCGTACGTGCCCTATTAACAAGCGCTGAACCTCACCCATAGGCGGTGGAGGTAACAGCTCCCCTGTGTCCAGATAATGCTGGATTTCCCGGAAGATCCAGGGTCTCCCCTGAGCGGCACGTCCTATCATCAGAGCATCAGCTCCGGTGTAGTCGAGCACCGCCCTGGCTTTATGCGGGTCAGTTATGTCGCCATTCGCGATAATCGGAATGGAAACACTCTGCTTAACTGTCCGAATACTGTCGTACTCTGCCTCTCCATTGAAGAGACAGGCACGGGTTCGGCCATGAATAGTCAGGGCCTGAATTCCACAGTCTTCAGCCAATTGGGCAATTTGTACACAGTTACGGTGTTCCGGTGCCCAACCAGTACGAATTTTCAACGTGACTGGCACATCTACCGAATTCACAACGGTAGTGAGGATTTGTTTAACCAAATCCGGATACTGCAATAATGCAGAACCTGCCAGTTTGCGGTTCACTTTCTTGGCCGGGCAGCCCATATTGATATCAATGATTTGCGCACCGCTTTCCACGTTAATTCGTGCAGCCGCCGCCATATCTTCGGGGTCACAGCCGGCAATTTGCACGGCACGGATCCCGGGTTCATCGTTATGTACCATGCGCAAACGTGACTTATCCGTCCGCCATACCTCCGGATTGGAGGAGAGCATTTCAGATACTGCCATTCCAGCCCCCATCGCATGACATAAGGCACGAAATGGTCGGTCAGTGATACCGGCCATTGGGGCCGCAATCAGGCAATTTGTGAGCTGGATGTGTCCGATGCGCATGAACTAGGAATGACCATACTGATGTCCGCAAGGGCGCGTATATTACGCATTTTCGTTGCGATATGAAAGGCCAAACTTTGAGCAATTGGATAAGAAAATACCTTGCCAATGGTGAAATTCAGCGCAACTAGATTTTTTATCTTGGTTTTACATTGGGTTATGTGACAACGGTCAAATTGTGCGCTTGTGCAAATTCCTGACATCTCTCTGAAACATCCTGTTATATCAGTTGAATCTAAGGGTAGATTTGTCGTTTTAAGCAGCAACTACCACAAAATTCTGTGATGCAGATCGTCTTTTGGTCAGAAAGTGACTTATTTTACGTTCGGATGATTTCTTGTTTTCAGAAAGGTTTCAGGGCGACAAAGGCCGGTTCTGTGGCCCTGATGTTCTGAGGTTTTATTCCGCGACAATCACGCGACCGTGAAGGCTTTGTACGGGGCGGTTATTTGCATGATGAAGAACATGCTGAAATTTCTCTAACTGCTGCTCAGAGAGCGTCAGAGGCTGTTTAATCACCAGCCAGCGAACGCCTTCAGTACACGGCGGCGTGGTCAGCGAGCCGCTGAAGCGGTAATGCGCCAGATTTTTCGGCAGTAAGCCGGACAGCGCGACGTTGCTTTTCAGCGTTACCGTTTCACCCATTTTTTCCGGCATCTGTTGCAAGATTTTTCCCAGCTCAGGATTGGCGGCACCGGTTTCAAACATCACGGCCACCACGGCAATCTCGCCGTCTGCATCCATGTGTACAAAATGCGCTTCCATCGGGAAGGATTTACCATTGATGGTGTTTTCGCTTGGCGCATGGAAATGGAATTGCTGAAGCACGAACTTCTCGCCATCAAGGGTAATAAAATCACCTTCCCGGACATTCACCTGCACGCTGTGGCCGTTATTGACTACGTTCACCGGCGGTAAGGTGTAGCTGAGTTCCAGCGGGTGCGGATGCACTTTCATGGCGTCTTTGATATCGACGGGGGACTGCATTTTACCCTGTTCGCAAAGATGAAAATCCGGGCTGAGTTTTGACCAGTTTTGCGGGGCTTCGTCGCCATTGTAAGACCAGTGCGGGGTTTCACTGGCGTAAGCCGAAAATGTCAAAGCGGTCAGCACAACTGACAGTAATGCGCGTTTCATGTAATATCCCTTTCATAACATTGAGTAAAAAAACCGTGCTGATATTAAGGGTTTTAGCCGGAAGGGAACAGAGTGACAGGAGGGCAGGGAGGATTTTCGGATAAAACTAACCCTTTCTGCAAAACAGAAAGGGTTGTACGGAACAAATCAGGCTTTTTTAACGCCTGTAATACGGCACCATTCTTCTTTCTCAGCAACCGCATCCAGTTCGAACCTATCACGGTAAGCGTCAGCGACGCTTGGCGCCTGGCTGGCCAGAATGCCTGATAATCCCAGATGGCCACCAGCAACCGGCAGCACGCTGATAAGCGGGGCAAGCTCGCGCAGCGGGCCTGCCAGAATGTTTGCGACAACGACGTCGGCAGACAGGTTCTCCGGCTGGTCTTTTGGCAGATACAGCGACAGACGATCCGAAACGCCGTTACGTTCTGCATTATCACGGCTGGCCTGAATTGCCTGCGGATCGATGTCGATCCCGACGACGTGTTTAGCGCCTAATTTCAGCGCGGCGATCGCCAGAATGCCGGAACCGCAACCGAAGTCGATCACGGTTTTATCGGTCAGATTCAGACTGTCGAGCCACTGCAGACACATTGCGGTGGTCGGGTGCGTGCCGGTACCAAATGCCAGACCCGGATCGAGCATGACGTTCACAGCATCCGGATCCGGCACATCGCGCCAGCTCGGGCAAATCCACAGACGCTCGCCAAAACGCATCGGATGGAAGTTGTCCATCCATTCGCGTTCCCAGTCTTTGTCTTCGAGTTGTTCGATTTTATGCACGAAACCTTTGCCCAGCAGCGGTTCGTTTTCCAGCATAGCGACCACTTCTTCCATGTCGGTTTCGGCGTCGTACAGGCCAATTGCGTCGGTATCGCCCCACAGCAGGGTTTCGCCCGGCAGCGGCTCAAATACCGGATTATCGTGCGTATCCTGGAAGGTGACGGACACTGCGCCACTTTCGATAAGTGCGTCACTCAGCGTTTCCGCGTTTTCACCGGTAGTATTAATTTTCAGTTGGATCCAAGGCATAGCCATTCTCTTCTTAGCAATCTGTAAAAATCAGTACCGCCCGCTCAGGACGGCTTCAGTGCGGTTTCGCGCGCCGGGGAGCCAAATCTGTTGCCGATATAAAACGCCAGCAGACTTAGCGAAAGCGACGGCACAATCGGATGCAGACCGGCGATGTGCAGGTCGATACTGGCGAGCAGGGTATAACAAACCGCGCCAACAATCATTGAGCTCAGCGCACCCGTCGCGTTCGCGCGTTCCCAATATAAACCGAGTACCAGCGGCCACAGGAAGACGGCTTCCAGCCCGCCGAAAGCCAGCAAATTCAGCCAGATAATCATTTCAGGCGGACGCCAGGCGGCCAGCAGAACCAGTAAACCCAGCACAAACGTCGCCCAGCTCGAGAAGCGTTTTAGCTTGCGCTCGTTCGCCAGCTGGTCCGGTTTGATGCCAAGGTATAAGTCTTTAACGATAGTCGCAGATGACTGTAAAAGCTGTGCGTTGATGGTCGACATAATCGCAGCCATCGGTGCGGCAAGGAAAATACCGGCAGCGTAAGGCGGAAGCACCGTAATCATCAGCGTCGGGATCACCTGATCCGGAATCTTCAGATCCGGCAATATTGCGCGCCCGAGTGCACCGGCAAGATGCATACCGAGCATCAGGACCGCGACGACAATCGTACCGAGCACAATCCCGCGATGTACTGCTTTACTGTCTTTGTAGGAAATACAGCGGACGGCGGTATGCGGCAGGCCGATAACGCCAAAACACACCAGTATCCAGAACGATGCCATAAACGGCAGTGAAAGAACGTCATCTCCGCCGTGAACGGAAACAAGTTTCGGGTCAATCTGTTGCAGTTTATCGATGGCTGTATGCAGGCCACCGGCGGCGTGGATCACGGCAAACAGCAGCAAAATAGTGCCCAGCAACATCACCAGCCCTTGCATGGCATCGTTGAGCACGCTGGCGCGGAAGCCGCCAAATGCGGTGTACAACGCGATGCTGATACCAAAAATCAGCAGACCGGTGTCGTAGGGAATTCCGGCGGCGGTTTCCAGCAGGCGGGCGCCGCCGATGAACTGCACGGTCATCGCACCCAGAAACGCCACCAGCAAGCTCAGGCTCGCCAGCCAGACCAGCAAACGGCTCTGGTAGCGCGCAAACAGCATGTCATTGAGCGTAACCGCATTGTAGCGGCGCGCCAGAATCGCGAATTTTTTACCCAGAACGCCCAGCGACAGCCACACGGCTGGCAACTGGATCATCGCCAGTAATACCCATCCGAGGCCAAATTTATAAGCTGCACCGGGGCCGCCGATAAAAGAACTGGCGCTGATATAGGTGGCGGTCAGGGTCATGGCCAGCACAAAGCCACCCATCGAGCGGTTACCGAGGAAATATTCGGTCAGAAAATTGCCCTGCTGGCGGCGGGTATAGGCATATACCGACAGGCCGAAAACCAGCAGCAAATAGGCGATCAACGGCAATAAAACTTCAGTTTGCATCTTGATCCTCCAGCGGAATATCGCGGTAAATCACGCGAACCATCAGCCAGCTTAAAAGAATGAAGACCAGAGGTACCAGCAGACAGGCCATCTCGAACCAGTGCGGCAACCCTGTAATGCCCTGTTTATCATCAGGAATATAGGCGGCGAAACACCACGCCAGCAGATAGGCAATCGTCAGCCCAAAGGCCCAGCGGGCTTCGCGGTTAGCTTGCAGAAAACGCTTATCAGTGATCATTTTCCTGTCCCCCCAAAACGTAAAAAAGGCCGGAATATCCGGCCTTGATAAGAGAGTACGCAACGGTACGGTCTTTTATTTTTCCTGCAAACCGAGTTTCTTTTCCAGATAGTGGATATTGGTTCCACCGTGCTGGAAGTTCTCGTCGTCCATGATACGCATTTGCAGTTCAATGTTGGTTTTGATGCCGTCGATGATCAGCTCAGCCAGCGCATTTTTCATGCGGGCAATGGCCACTTCACGGGTTTCGCCGTAAGTGATCAGTTTACCAATCATGGAATCGTAGTACGGAGGCACAGTGTAGCCTGCGTAAATGTGCGATTCCCAACGAACACCGAAGCCGCCTGGTGCATGGAAGCGAGTGATTTTGCCCGGGCTCGGCAGGAAGGTGTTTGGATCTTCCGCGTTAATACGGCATTCCACCGCGTGGCCTTTGACATGCACATCGCTTTGTTTGATTGACAGTGGCTGGCCGGACGCAATGCGCAGCTGCTCTTTAATCAAATCCACACCGGTGATCATCTCGGTAACCGGATGCTCAACCTGAATACGGGTGTTCATTTCGATGAAGAAGAACTCACCGTTTTCGTACAGGAACTCGAAAGTACCCGCACCGCGGTAGCCGATATCCACACAAGCTTTGGAACAACGTTCGCCGATGAAACGACGCAGTTCTTCCGTAATGCCTGGTGCTGGCGCTTCTTCCACCACTTTCTGGTGACGGCGCTGCATGGAGCAGTCACGTTCAGCCAGATAAACGGCGTTGCCCTGACCATCTGCCAGTACCTGAATTTCCACGTGACGTGGGTTTTCCAGGTATTTTTCCATGTAAACCATGTCGTTGTTGAAAGCCGCTTTGGCTTCCGCACGGGTCATGTTGATGGACTGCTCAAGGTCTTTGTCGCTGCGCACAACACGCATACCACGACCACCGCCGCCGCCAGAGGCTTTGATGATGACCGGATAGCCGATGCGTTTTGCGAAGCCACGGTTTAAATCCATGTCGTCGCCCAGCGGGCCGTCAGAGCCTGGTACGCAAGGTACGCCAGCTGCTTTCATCGCGTGGATCGCAGAAACTTTGTCACCCATCAGGCGGATAGTTTCAGCTTTCGGGCCGATGAAGATAAAACCAGAACGTTCAACCTGCTCTGCGAAATCCGCATTTTCGGACAGGAAACCGTAGCCAGGGTGGATAGCCACCGCGCCAGTGATTTCCGCCGCCGCGATGATGGCAGGGATGTTCAGATAGCTTTTTACTGAAGGTGCAGGGCCGATACAGACGGTTTCATCTGCCAGCAGCACGTGTTTCAGGTCGCGGTCAGCGGTGGAGTGCACAGCAACGGTTTTGATGCCCATTTCTTTACAGGCACGCAAAATACGCAGGGCAATCTCGCCGCGGTTCGCGATAACAATTTTATCTACCATGGTACGCCTCGTTATTCGATGACGACCAGCGGCTCGTCGAACTCAACCGGTTGGCCGCTTTCTACCAGGATTGCTTTAACAACACCGGATTTGTCTGCTTCGATTTGGTTCATCATTTTCATCGCTTCAACGATACACAGGGTATCGCCCGCGGTGACTTTCTGACCCACTTCGATGAAGGCTTTCGCGTCAGGGCTTGGCGTGCGGTAGAATGTACCCACCATTGGAGAACGAACGATGTGACCACTGATTGCAGCTGGAGCCGCTTCTACAGGCGCAGCAGCTGGCGCAACCGCAGCAGCCAGACCTGGCTGTGGTTGTGCAGGCATCGCGTAAGCCTGTTGCATCATAGGATAAGCCTGCACAGGTGCAGCACGGCTGATACGAACTGACTCTTCACCTTCAGAAATTTCCAGTTCAGAAATACCTGATTCTTCAACCAGTTCGATCAGTTTTTTAATTTTACGAATATCCATGGGTGTGATTCCGTACTCTTTTTGCGTAGAAATTAGTGGGTTTTTGACAAGCGGTTAACCGCTGCCTGTAATGCAAAGTGGTAGCCATCTGCGCCAAGTCCGCAAATAACGCCCACTGCGATGTCGGAAAGATAGGAATGATGCCGGAACGCTTCACGGGCATGTACATTCGACAGATGGATCTCGATAAACGGAATCGACACCCCCAGTAATGCATCGCGCAGCGCCACGCTGGTATGGGTAAAGGCCGCGGGATTGATCAATATAAAATCGACATTACCGCGTGCCTGATGAATGCGTTCAATCAGGACATGTTCTGCGTTCGATTGCAGATGGCTCAGTGCGACCTCAGCGGCTGCAGCCTGAACTTCCAAACCTTTAACAATATCGTTGAGCGTGGTGTGTCCGTACGTTTCGGGCTCACGGGTGCCTAACAAATTCAGGTTAGGACCGTTAAGTAGCAAAATGTCAAACTTATGCGCCATTGTGAGCCTATCTCCGGCAATTAGACAAAGATTGTAGAAAATACCCTGATGTCACCGATTTGTCACCTATTTCGCGGCAAATCGACCCGACTCTTCGGCATGAGGTCGGGCATTATAATGATATCGTGGCAATTCGCAGCTAAATACTGGTCTTATCAGCGAAGATAATCAACCCTCGTCCTGAGAATGAGGGGGGGATTACCCGAATTATGAGGGGCTGAACACAGAAAAATTCCGGCTCTTATCGCAGCCACTGGCGGAATTTTTTATAGCGAAATGCCAGCAAGATGATGGCAAGTGTTGCGTAAATGATCGGTTGTGGCGACAACACTTTCACCGACCAAAGGTAGTGGATCGGCGCAAGAATTGCGATCAGGTAAATAAAGTTATGCAACTTTTGCCAGGATGCGCCCATTTTACGCTGCGCCCACAGTGTTGAGGTGCAGGCCAGTGCCAGCAGCAATATCCAGCAAATAATTCCCAGCGTGAGGTACGGGCGCGAAATCAGTTCGCTACCGAGCAGACGGATATTGCTGATGCCCAGTTCCAGGAACGAATAGCTGAGAAGGTGCAGCGTTCCCCACGCAAAACACCACAAACCCAGTAAACGGCGGGTGCGGATAAGCAGCGGCTGTTTGCCGTAGCGCGCGAGGGGCGTGACCAGCAACGTCACCAGTAAAAATTTCAGAGTCATCCTACCGGTAAAATGCTGAATATCTTTCGCGGGATCGGCGCTGAACCAGCCCTGATCGACGGAAAGCACGAGCCAGAAAAACGGCAAAATGGCAGCAAGCCAGATGATGACTTTCAGCCAGGTGATATTTGCAGGGCGTAAACGACGCATAATAAAGTGGCCTTCCTTAATAGAACTTGCGCAAATCCATACCGTGATACAACGAGGCGACCTGTTCGGCATAACCGTTGAAGAGCAGTGTCGGCTGGCGCTGAACGTCGAGCAATCCGCCTGAACCGATAAACCGTTCCGTGGCCTGCGACCAGCGCGGATGATCAACATGCGGATTCACGTTGGCGTAAAAACCGTATTCATTGTTCGCAATCTGGTTCCAGGTCGTCGGGGGTTCGTCGTGGGTGAATTTGATGCTCACGATCGACTTAATCCCCTTGAAGCCGTATTTCCACGGCACCGTCAGGCGAATGGGCGCACCGTTTTGCGGCGGTAATGCTTTGCCGTAAACGCCGACGGTCAGCATGGTCAGCGGATGCATCGCTTCATCTACACGTAATCCTTCGACATAGGGATAATCCAGCCCGCCGCCGATAAACCGGTCTTTCTGTCCCGGCATATGCGCCGGATCATAAAGGGTGGTGAACGCGACATAGCGCGCATTGCTGGTCGGTTCGGCCAGTTTGAGCAGATAGCTCAGCGGGAACCCGATCCACGGCACGACCATTGACCAGGCCTCCACGCAGCGCATGCGGTAGATTCGCTCCTCCAGCGGGAAGCGCTTCATGATGTCGTCCATATCGAGTGTGAGCGGTTTAGCCACTTCACCGTCGATTTTTATTGTCCAGGGTGACGTCACCAGTTGCCCGGCATTAGCGGCCGGATCGGCTTTATCCAGCCCGAATTCGTAGAAGTTGTTGTAGCCTTCCACTTTATCTTCCGGGGTAAGTGTGAGTGAATTCTGATAGGCGGCGGGTTTGGTGAAATCCAGTGGTTTTCCCGCGGGCGCGGCCGGGCGGTCATGGCCTTTGAACCAGGAAAGAATATCTGCCTGCGCACTGGCCGGGATCGCCAGTGCGGCAGCGCTGATCCCCAGCGCCTGCAAAACTTTACGACGATCCTGAAAGATATCCTCGGGGGTGACATCAGCTTCCGTCAGCTTGCGAAATTTGGACATTGCAGTCTCCGGTATTCATCTTATTAATGTTTTTATCGTTATGTAGACAGCATGGCGTGAAACACAGGGTTTTGCGAGACAGGCAAATAAAATAGCGATTTTTAATCCCCCGTTTTGGCGCATTTCTCCTGACACCATAAGAATTCTAAATTGATTAACTTTTGAGTTGCTATGCTATGAATGTATGTAAATGCAACTTTCCCGGGTACAAAATGGTCAGATATTGTCGAATATCAGACCCTGCGCCCGCCAATGCCCGTAACATTCCTTCATGCCTGTTTGGTAAATTTCTCCTGCCGGCGGGTTTTTCTGTTTTATAGTAGCGGCGTTTTTTTCGTAGCAGGCTCAGAGAATACGGGCGCTGTTTCCACCTCACCGTAGCGAGTAAGGCACAGGGATGCGATTTACTACCAGACTATCGGCACTGATTTCGATGTTAGTTGCGCTGGCAATGTTGTTAATGTTGCTTGGCGTGACGTTTAGTTTTATCTACCTCAACAAGCAAAGTACCGAACAGCACTTACAGGCGCTGGCGACCACTTATGATCAGTCGTTACTGACTCATACTCCGGCGGAAGCCGAGCGCTGGCTGCCGCAGGCGATGCGCATGCTTGACGTCACCGATATCGAGGTAAAGCTCGATAACTCCACGGTCTATGAATATCACGAGCGCCCGGATTTGCACCGTTCGTGGGACAGCGTGATGCCAGAATATGACACGGTAGTTATCCCCCTGATGCAAAACCACGCAATGTCGCTGCGTGTTTCTTATATTGATCCCGTCAGCAGCTATATCCGCTCCATGCGTTCAACGCTCGCAATCAGCCTGGCTATCGTGGTCATGCTCGCGATGTTAATGCTGAGTTTCCGCTGGTTACGTAATGAAACCGAAGGTGTGGAAAAACTGGAAGACCGCGCCGTCAGGATTTTGCGCGGTGAACGGGAAGGGCTGGCTGGCACTGTCGGGGAATGGCCGCATTCTGCCAGCAGCGCTATCGATCTCCTGTTAACCGATCTTAATGAAGCGCGCGAACAGCGCAGCCGCGTCGATACGCTGATCCGCGCGTACGCCCAGCGGGATGCGCAAACCGGGCTCAGCAACCGGCTGTTTTTCGACAATCAGCTGGCGACGCAGCTCGAAGAAGCGGGCGCGCATGGCGTACTGATGCTGCTGCGGCTGCCTGATTTTGACATGATGCGCGAAATCCACGGGCAGACGGTGGTTGAAGAATTACGGTCGGCGATGGTGAACCTGTTATCGACTTTCGTGATGCGTCATGTCGATGCGCTGCTGGCGCGCTACTTCCACAGCGATTTTGCTGTGCTCCTTCCGCACCGCACGCTGAAAGATGCCGAAGTGATGGCCGCGCAGTTAATTAATGCGCTGGGCGTGCTGCCGACGTCTTCTCTGATCGACCGGGACGCCCTGATGCACATCGGGATCACCGCGTACCGTTTCGGCCAGACGCCGGATCAGGCTATGGATATGGCCGAACAGGCAACGCGCCACGCGGCCTTCCAGGGCAGCAACAGCTGGTTTATCTACGATAAAAACGTGCCGGAAAAAGGGCGTGGCAGCGTCCGCTGGCGCACCTTGCTGGAAAACACTCTGGCGCGCGGCGGTCCGCGTTTGTACCAGAAACCGGCGTTTGGCAGAGACGGAAAACTCGATCACCGCGAGATTCAGCGGCGCGTCTTTGATGGCGAACAGGAACTGCTGGCGGCCGAGTTTATTCCTCTTGTCGTGCAATTCGGGCTGTCTCAGAGCTTCGATCGGGTGATGTTAAGTCAGATTATTCCGTTACTTAACCGCTGGCCGGACGAAACGTTAGCATTTCACCTGACGGTTGATTCATTATTGCAGCGCTCATTTGTTCGCTGGCTGCGCGATACGCTGCTTCAGTGTGAAAGAAAAAAACGAAACCGAATTTTGATTGAACTTGCTGAGGCAGATCTCTGTCAACATACCGACCGGCTGCGCCCTGCGATCCGTTTATTGCAAGGTTTGGGCTGTCGGCTGGCGGTTTCACAGGCCGGTCTGACGGTGGTCAGCACGTCGTATCTGAAAACTTTTCCGGTGGAAAGGGTTAAGCTTCACCCCGGACTGGTGCGTGATATTGATAAAAGGGTGGAGAATCAGCTCTTTGTTCAAAGTCTGCTCAGCGCATGTGAAGGGACTCAGGCGCTGGTTTTTGCAGCCGGCATAAGGACAAAAGAAGAGTGGAACACCTTGCAGAAAAGCGGTATCCACGGCGGCCAGGGGGATTTTTTTGCCGGACCACAGCCTGTTGAACCGGTCGGTAAAAAATATTCACACAACCGCGATGTTTAAGTGACCGTTATTGGTTTATTTAACGTAGAATGAGCCAGCTTTTAACCGACACCCTTACCTGGCATCCGGTGCACGCTTTATGGCCGCAGGTGGACGGAATATGTGGGTGAAAGTGTAAGAATTTATGTGCGGTGTTGCTACTTCGCCTGGGTGCCTGCCCGAGGTAAACCGAGCCTGCGATACAGAATTATTTCGCAGTGCCATCAGCCTCAAAAAGTAACAACCAGTGAATGGCGACATCGCGGACAATTTTCACGGAAGCAGGACGTTTTTGCGCCTTGTCGCTGCTTCGCGTGGTTGGTAAAGTAGGCGGATTTTATTTTCCGCCCCCAGCTTGCAGGATTATCCTTTCGTTATGTTTAAGAAATTTCGTGGCATGTTTTCCAACGACTTGTCCATCGACCTGGGTACCGCCAATACCCTTATCTATGTAAAAGGACAAGGCATCGTGCTGAATGAGCCATCTGTTGTGGCTATTCGTCAGGATCGTGCTGGTTCACCTAAAAGCGTTGCTGCTGTAGGTCACGACGCAAAACAGATGCTGGGTCGTACTCCTGGCAATATCGCGGCTATTCGTCCGATGAAAGATGGCGTTATCGCTGACTTCTTCGTGACTGAAAAAATGCTGCAACACTTCATCAAGCAAGTTCATAGCAACAGCTTCATGCGCCCAAGCCCTCGCGTGCTGGTGTGTGTGCCTGTCGGCGCAACTCAGGTTGAACGCCGCGCTATCCGTGAATCTGCACAAGGTGCAGGCGCGCGTGAAGTGTTCCTGATTGAAGAACCGATGGCTGCGGCAATCGGTGCGGGTCTGCCAGTTTCAGAAGCTACCGGTTCCATGGTTGTGGATATCGGTGGTGGTACAACGGAAGTTGCCGTGATTTCCCTGAACGGCGTCGTGTACTCTTCTTCTGTCCGTATCGGCGGCGACCGCTTCGATGAAGCCATCATCAATTACGTTCGTCGTAATTATGGGTCACTGATCGGCGAAGCCACGGCAGAGCGCATTAAGCACAGCATCGGTTCTGCGTATCCGGGCGATGAAGTGCATGAAATTGAAGTGCGTGGCCGTAACCTGGCTGAAGGTGTTCCTCGTGGTTTCACGCTGAACTCCAATGAAATCCTGGAAGCGTTGCAAGAGCCGCTGACCGGTATTGTTAGCGCTGTGATGGTTGCACTGGAACAGTGCCCGCCAGAACTGGCTTCCGATATTTCTGAGCGCGGCATGGTGCTGACCGGCGGTGGCGCATTACTGCGTAACCTCGATCGCCTTCTGATGGAAGAAACCGGTATTCCGGTGGTTGTCGCAGAAGATCCACTGACTTGCGTAGCGCGCGGCGGTGGTAAAGCACTGGAAATGATCGACATGCACGGCGGCGACTTATTCAGCGAAGAGTAATCTCAGCGAAGACTTGTTGTTTTTGACAAGACCCGTTGCAAGCAGAAATAGTCTGCCCGGGAAGGTGGTTGTCCGTCAGGTAAAACCTGCAACGTGAAGTGTGCAGTGTTCAATGTGGATCCGCGCAAACACTGTCTGAGCTTAATTGTTCAGGCGGTGTTTTTGGCTATCCCATGAGATTGCCGCCTTTTCTGTCAGATGAAGCACCGACTTCGACTGGCTGAAACCTTCTGTTGCCGAGGAACTCGCATATTTTATGAAGCCAATTTTTAGCAGGGGGCCTTCCCTGCAACTGCGACTTTTTTTGGCTATTCTTACGGCCATTGTCCTGATTGTTGCCGACAGTAAGATAGGTACGTTTGTTAAAATCCGCACCTATATGGATACTGCCGTAAGTCCCTTCTATTTCCTATCTAACGCCCCGCGTGAATTTTTAGATCAGGTTTCCTCGACTTTTGCGACACGTGGCCAGCTTGAATTGGAAAACCGCGCACTGCGTCAGGAATTGCTGTTGAAAAACAGCGATCTGATGTTGCTTGGTCAGTACAAACAAGAAAACGCCCGTTTGCGTGAATTGCTGGGTTCACCACTGCGTCAGGACGAGCACAAGATGGTGACGCAGGTACTTTCCACCAGTAATGATCCGTACAGCGATCAGGTTGTCATCGATAAAGGCAGCAACAACGGCGTTTACATCGGGCAGCCGGTGATCAGCGATAAAGGTGTAGTCGGCCAGGTTGTGGCCGTTGCCGCACTGACCAGCCGCGTTCTGCTGATTTGCGATGCTTCCCATGCGTTGCCGATTCAGGTGTTGCGTAACGATATCCGCGTGATTGCGGCGGGTAGCGGTTGTGCTGACGATTTGCAACTCGAGCATCTTCCAAGCAATACCGATATTCGTGTCGGCGATGTGCTGGTGACTTCCGGGTTGGGTGGGCGTTTCCCTGAAGGTTATCCGGTGGGCGTGGTGTCTTCTGTCAAAGTGGATAACCAGCGCGCGTACACCGTGATTCAGGCTCGTCCTACAGCCGGTCTGCAACGTCTGCGCTATCTTCTGTTGTTGTGGGGTTCTGACCGGAATGGCGAACATCCGCTTGCGCCGGACGAAGTGCATCGTGTTGCCAATGAGCGTCTGATGCAAATGATGCCACAGGTTCTGCCGCCGCCGGGTGATATGGGGCCTCCGGCACCTGTTCCCGCTCCTGCCACAGGCACGGTGACGGCGCCTGTCAGCGCTCCGCCTGCACAGGGAGCCACACAATGAACAGTTACCGGAGCCACGGACGTTGGATTATTTGGCTATCCTTCCTGATAGCCATGTTGCTGCAAGTGATGCCGTGGCCTGAGCAGATTTACATGTTCAGGCCCTCATGGCTGATGCTGATCCTGATTTATTGGGTGATGGCCTTGCCGCACCGCGTCAATGTGGGTACCGGTTTTGTTGTCGGCTTCATCATGGATTTGATCCTCGGTTCAACGCTGGGGATCAGGGCGCTGGCATTTGCGATTACCGCTTATCTGGTCGCCTTTAAATTCCAGTTATTCCGTAATCTGGCACTCTGGCAGCAGGCGCTGATTGTCATGGTGCTTTCACTGGCCGTGGACGTCATGGTGTTCTGGGGGGAATTCCTGGTCGTTAACGTTTCGTTCCGGCCGGAAGTTTTCTGGAGCAGTGTGGTTGACGGTATTCTGTGGCCATGGCTGTTCCTGCTGATGCGAAAAATTCGTCGTCAGTTTGCCGTGCAATGAGGATGTTATGACTGCACTTTATCTGGCCTCCGGCTCTCCGCGTCGCCGTGAATTACTGACTTTGCTGGAACTGCCTTTCGAGCGTCTGTCGACAGATGTGGCAGAAGAACGTCAGCCCGGAGAAGCGCCGCAGGACTATGTTTTACGCCTGGCGAAAGACAAGGCGCAGGCCGGTGTGGCGGTGGCATCAGAAGATTTGCCGGTACTGGGCGCAGATACGATTGTGGTACTTGACGGTAAAGTGTTGGAAAAGCCACGTGACGAAGCGCAAGCCGCTGTTATGCTTAAGGCATTGTCCGGAAAACAGCATCAGGTGATGACCGCCATCGCCTTTGCGGATCGTCGGGATTGCCTCTGTACGCTGGTTGTGACCGATGTCACCTTCCGTTCACTATCCTCCGACGACATTGCACATTATATTCTGAGCGGTGAGCCCATGGATAAAGCGGGCGCTTATGGTATTCAGGGAAAGGGCGGTTGTTTCGTCCGTGAAATTCGCGGCAGTTACTATGCAGTTGTGGGTCTTCCTCTGGTGGAAACTCAGGAACTGCTAAATGAATTTTCTGCCTTACGCGAGCTTAGGAGTAAACATGACAGCTGAATTACTGGTCAATGTCACCCCGTCTGAAACCCGCGTGGCCTACATTGACGGTGGCATTCTGCAGGAAATCCATATTGAGCGTGAGACCAAACGCGGGATTGCCGGCAACATTTATAAAGGACGTATCAGCCGTGTATTGCCTGGGATGCAGGCAGCATTTGTAGATATCGGCCTTGAAAAAGCAGCGTTTTTGCACGCTTCAGACATCATGCCTCACACCGAATGTGTGGCGCGCGATGAGCAGAAAAATTTCCATGTGCGCGATATCGCAGAGCTGGTGCATCAGGGCCAGGATCTGATGGTTCAGGTGGTGAAAGATCCGCTGGGTACCAAAGGCGCGCGCCTGACGACCGACATTACTTTGCCATCCCGTTATCTGGTGTTTATGCCGGGAGCGTCTCACGTTGGTGTCTCCCAGCGCATCGAAAGCGAAGCAGAACGTGACCGCCTCAAACGCATCGTTTCAGAATATTGTGACGAACACGGAGGCTATATTATTCGTACCGCGGCCGAAGGCGTGGGTGAAGAAGAGCTTAAGCAGGATGCTGCGTATTTAAAACGCCTGTGGACCAAAGTCATGGAACGCAAGCGTCGTAACAAAACCAAGTGCAAGCTGTATGGCGAACTGGCGCTGGCGCACCGCGTGCTGCGTGATTTTGCCGGCGAAGCGCTGGACAGGATCCGCGTTGACTCCCGTCTGACCTATGAATTACTGGTGGAATTCACCAGCGAATACATGCCGGAAATGACCAGCAAGCTGGAGCATTACAGCGGCAAACAGCCAATTTTCGATCTGTTTGATGTGGAAAATGAAATCCAGCGTGCGCTCGAGCGCAAGGTTGAGCTGAAATCGGGTGGCTATCTGATCATCGATCAGACCGAAGCCATGACCACCGTGGACATCAACACCGGTGCGTTTGTCGGCCATCGTAATCTGGAAGACACCATCTTCAACACCAACACCGAAGCAACACAGGCTATCGCCCGGCAGCTCCGGTTACGTAATCTCGGTGGCATTATCATCATCGACTTCATTGATATGTCGAATGAAGATCACCGGCGTCGCGTGTTGCACAGCCTCGAGCAGGCATTATCCAAAGACCGCGTCAAAACCGGTATCCACGGTTTCTCCGCGCTCGGTCTGGTGGAAATGACCCGCAAACGTACCCGTGAAAGCGTGGAGCACGTATTGTGCAGCGATTGCCCGACCTGTCACGCGCGTGGCACGGTGAAAACGGTCGAAACAGTGTGCTATGAAATTCTGCGTGAAATCGTGCGCGTGCATCACGCCTACGATTCTGACCGTTTCCTGGTTTACGCTTCTGCGGCCGTGGGGGAGGCGCTGAAAGGCGAAGAATCACATGCGCTGGCCGAAGTGGAAATCTTCGTCGGTAAACAGGTCAAAGTGCAGATTGAACCGCTCTACAGTCAGGAGCAGTTTGACGTGGTGATGATGTGATTTGATGGCCGCAAGCCAGCAACATCGAGAAGTTAAAGGTTTCCATTGCCGTCTGTACGGGTGAAAACCCGTATGGAATGGGAAACAAGGAGAGAAGTTTGAGGCGACTGCCCGGTATTTTATTAACGACCAGCGCAACCCTTGTCGTGATAGTGGCTTTGGTGATCAGTGGCTTGCGTCTGGCATTGCCTCAGCTCACCCGCTTTCAGACACAACTGGTCAGCAAAGTAGAATCCGCTACGGGCGTGCCGATCGAGTTGTCGCAAATCAGTGCCAGCTGGCAAACTTTTGGCCCTGTCATGGAAATCCGTGGTCTGCATGTGACCCTGCCGGATTCTGACTGGCAGGTTCAGCGCATCACGATGGCGCTCGACGTCTGGCAATCCCTTCTCCATTTCCGCTGGCAGTTCCGCGATCTCACTTTCTATAATTTGCAGCTGGATCTCAACAGCACGCTGGGCGGCGATACCAATAAAGGGAACGGCATTCAGCCAAATCGCATCAGCGACATCTTCCTCAGGCAGGTCGATCATTTCGATTTGCGTAACAGCCGTATTTCTTTTCTGACGCCTTCCGGCCCGCGCGCTGAATTCGATATTCCGCAACTGACCTGGCTGAACACGCACAACCGTCACCGGGCCGAAGGGCAGCTGAGTTTATCCAGCTTCAACGGGCAGCACGGCATTGTCCAGGTGCGTATGGATCTCAACGATACCGACGGTCTGCTCAATAACGGCAAAATCTATTTGCAGGCCGACGATATTGATATGAAGCCGTGGTTCAGCCGCTGGCTGCGCAGCAATACCGGTTTAGAAAACGCCAATTTCAGCCTTGCGGCCTGGCTGACGGTGCGTAACGGCGATATTTACGCGGGCGATGCGCTGTTGAAAAACGGCTCGGCGACCTGGAAAACGGGCGCGGATGAACACCGTCTGGACGTTGATAACCTGGCTCTGCACGGCAGCCGTCAGGGCGATGGCTGGCAGGTTGGTACACAACAGCTGAACCTGAAAACTGACGGCATAGAGTGGCCGAAAGGGCGTCTCGAAGCGCTGTACCTGCCTGAAAATAATGATTTCCTCGGGCCCACGCAGGGCGAAGAATTACGTATCCGCGGTACAAATCTGCAACTCGAACGTTTAGGGCCGATTATTCCGACTTTTTCCTTCCTGACACCGTCGCTGCTGGAGCGCTGGCAGGATCTGAAACCGGCAGGGAATGTCGATCGCCTCGCGCTGGATATCCCGCTTAAACAGCCGGATCAGACCCGTTTTGATGCCAGCTGGAATGGTGTCAGCTGGCAGCGCTGGGAACTTCTGCCCGGTATTAACCACTTTAAAGGCAGCGTGAAAGGCAGCATGTCGGGCGGGCAACTGACCGTTAATTTACAGGACAGCCTTCTGCCATATGGTGAAATGTTCCGCGCGCCGCTGGACGTGAGTGTGGCAACAGGTACATTCAACTGGACCAGCGGCAAAGACGGCTGGGCGCTGTCGGGCAAAGACGTGGATGTCAAAGCCAACGCGCTGTGGGCGAAAGGTGATTTCAGCTACAAGCAACCCGCTGAAGGTGAGCCGTGGCTGAACATTCTGGCCGGTATCCGCCTGTATGATGCGGGCCAGGCCTGGCGCTATTTCCCTGAACCGCTCATGGGCAAACATCTGGTGGATTATCTGAGTGGCGCGATTCAGGCCGGGCAGGTGGATAACGCGACGCTGACCTTTAACGGCAATCCGCATCATTTCCCGTTTAAAAAGAACGAAGGGCAGTTTCAGGTTTGGGTTCCGCTGCGCCATTCGACCTTCCAGTTCCAGCCGGAATGGTCTGCGCTGACCGATCTGGATATCGACCTCGACTTCCTGAATGACGGCCTGTTTATGAAAGCCGCGCACACCAAACTGGGCAATGTCGATGGCAACAACGTCGTGGCAAATATTCCGGATTATCTGAAAGAAAAACTGTTCATCGATTCCGACCTGCGCGGGCAGGGTAAAGACATCGGCGATTACTTCATGGATACGCCACTTCACGACACGCTGGGTTCTGCATTGCAGGAGCTCCAGATTGGTGGCGAAGTAAATGGTCGCTTACATCTGGACATTCCGCTGGACGGGGAACTGGTGCGCGCATCCGGTGGCGTAACGCTTAACGATAACAGCCTGTTTATCAAACCGCTGGACAGCAAAATCAGCCATCTCAGCGGCCAGTTCAGCTACGACAACGGCAATCTTCAAAGCAATCAGTTAACCGGTAACTGGTTCGGGCAACCGATCAACGTGATGTTCAGCACGCAGGAACTGCCGGACGATTTCAAAGTGCAGGTTGGTCTGGATGCTAACTGGCAGCTGTCAAAAATTCCAGGCATGCCTGCCGCGGCGGCCAGCAAAATTTCCGGCGGTACGCCGTGGAAAGGCAACGTCAATATCACCCTTCCGCATAAAGGTACGCCGACGTATACCGTAGACGTGAATGCTGACCTGAAAGATGTAAGCAGTCACTTACCTGATCCGCTGAACAAAAAGCCCGGTCATTCGATGCCGCTGGTGGTGAACGTCAAAGGTGATTTGCACAGCTTTAATCTGGAAGGTGTGCTGGCGGGTAAAAACCATTTCAACAGCCGCTGGTTGCTGGGCAAACAGCTGAAACTGGACCGCGCCTCGTGGCAGGAAAACACCAAAAAAACGCCGCCGTTGCCGGATGACAGCAGCCTGACGCTGCATCTGCCACCGCTGGATGGTGAAAACTGGCTTGGCCTGTTGTCGCCGGACAAAGCGACGCAAAGCGCCAGTACTAAACTGTCCGGATTCAGTTTCCCGCACCAGATTATTCTGACCACACCGGCGCTGACGCTGGGCGGACAGGTCTGGAATGACCTGAAGATTCAGTCGGTTCAGAGCCATCAGGGCATGGAAGTGACTGCCAAAGGTAAAGAAATCGACGGCACGCTGAATATGAATGACAACGGTCCTTGGCTGGCGAATCTGCATTATCTGTATTTTAACCCGCAGTGGACCGTGGACGACGTGGCCAGCAGCGGCCAGCCTGGCGGGAACCCGTTTGCCTCGAGTAAGATTTCTTTCGCGAACTGGCCTGCATTGCAGCTCCGGTGTGAAGCGTGCTGGTTCCTCGGGCAGAACTTCCGCAAGGTGAATGCTGACCTGACGCCGCAGGGCAAATTGCTGATGCTGCGTAACGGCCTGATTGATACCGGTGTGGCAAAACTGGACGTGCAGGGCGACTGGAAGCAGGACGAACAGGGTGAAAATACCGGTCTGAAAGGGAAACTGTCGGGCAAAAATATCGAACAGGCGATGTCCTTCTTTGGCGTGACTACGCCACTTAAAGATGCGCCGTTTAATGTGAACTTCGATCTCCACTGGAAATCGGTACCGTGGAAGCCGGATATCAGCACGCTGAACGGCACGCTGAAAAACGAGCTGGGCAAAGGCGAAATTGCTGATATTGGTGGCGGTCGCGCCGGACAGTTGCTTCGTCTGGTGAGCTTCGACGCGCTGCTGCGTAAGCTGCGTCTGGATTTCAGCGACACCTTTGGTCAGGGATTCTATTTTGATTCCATCAAATCCACCGCGTGGATTAAAGATGGCACGCTGCACACCGATGACCTGCTGGTTGACGGGCTGGCGGCGGATATCGCCATTACCGGTAAAGTGAATTTCGTAAACCAGCAGCTCGATTTAGAAGCGGTGATTGCGCCGGAAATTTCAGCCACCGTGGGCGTGGCGACGGCATTCGTGATTAACCCGGTGGTCGGCGTGGCGGTTTTTGCGGCCAGTAAAGTGCTGGCACCGCTGTGGAATAAAATCTCGCTGATCCGCTACCAGATTAGCGGGACGATTGCTGAACCGCATATCAATGAAATTTTGCGTAAACCTGCTGTCCCGCCAAAAGAGGCCACCGCGCAGTAACGTTTCCGAGACGGCGCAGGAAAGCTCGTTCGGGCTGTGTTAGGCTGTTAATAACGTTGTAACAATGGATTGTCCGGCAGGCTGACTGATTACCTCAGAGCCAGCACTGCCGGATTTTCGTCTAAAAGAGAGTGAATCTATGAGTCTGGCCTTAGTCAGTGAGCAGTTACTAACTGCCAATAATCTGAGTCATCAGGATCTGTTTTCCGTTTTGGGCCAGTTGTCAGAACGTCGCCTTGATTATGCCGATCTCTTTTTCCAGTCCAGTTTCCACGAAGCCTGGGTTATTGAAGACAGTATCATCAAAGACGGTTCTTACAATATCGACCAGGGCGTCGGTGTCCGTGCGGTCAGCGGTGAAAAAACCGGTTTTGCTTATGCCGATCAGATCACACTGAACGCGCTGAATCAAAGCGCGACGGCGGCGCGAAGCATCGTCCGCGAGCAGGGCAATGGCAAAGCGCATACGCTGGGCGAAATTGCTTACAAATCCCTTTATACGCCACTGGATCCGCTGCAAAGCCTGCCGCGTGAAGCGAAAATTGAGCTTCTGCACCGTGTCGATAAAATTGCCCGCGCTGCCGATAAACGCGTTCAGGAAGTCAGCGCCAGCATTACCGGCGTCTACGAAACCGTACTGGTCGCCGCAACCGATGGCACGCTGGCGGCGGATATCCGTCCGCTGGTGCGTTTATCTGTCAGCGTGCTGGTCGAGCAGGATGGTCGTCGCGAGCGTGGCTCAAGCGGCGGCGGTGGCCGCGTCGGTTATGATTATTTCCTCGAAACCGTCAATGGTGAAGTGCGCGCAGAAGCCTTCGCCCGTGACGCCGTGCGTATGGCGTTGCTGAACCTGACCGCCGTTGCGGCACCTGCGGGCGGCATGCCTGTGGTACTCGGCGCGGGCTGGCCGGGCGTGCTGTTGCACGAAGCGGTCGGGCATGGCCTCGAAGGCGATTTCAACCGTCGCGGAACGTCAGTCTTCAGTGGCCAGATGGGTAAACTCGTGGCTTCTGAGCTGTGCACGGTTGTTGATGACGGCACAATGCCAGGCCTGCGCGGCTCGCTGGCCATCGACGATGAAGGCGTGCCGGGGCAATACAACGTGCTTATCGAAAACGGCGTGCTGAAAGGCTACATGCAGGACAAACTGAACGCGCGTCTGATGGGCGTTGCGCCAACCGGTAATGGCCGTCGCGAATCCTATGCGCACCTGCCAATGCCGCGTATGACCAATACCTACATGCTGGCCGGGAAATCAACGCCGGAAGATATTATCAGCAGCGTGGAATACGGCTTGTATGCACCGAATTTCGGCGGCGGTCAGGTCGACATTACCTCCGGCAAATTCGTGTTCTCCACCTCTGAAGCCTATCTGATTGAAAAAGGCCGCATCACCAAACCGGTGAAAGGCGCCACGCTGATTGGCTCCGGGATCGAAGCGATGCAGCAGATTTCCATGGTGGGCAACGATCTGGCCATCGATAAAGGCGTGGGCGTGTGCGGTAAAGAAGGTCAGAGCCTTCCGGTCGGCGTCGGTCAGCCAACCCTGAAGCTGGATAATCTGACGGTGGGCGGTACGGCGTAACCTCAGGTTTTTCAGCGATTAGCCTCCCTTTGCGGGAGGCTATTTATTTCCTGCCTAATTCCACTGCGTCACTTTCTTACCCTGCCGGTAACCCTGATACACCTTACTCACCCGTTTGAAATAATCCGTCAGATAATCAATGCAGACCTGCACTTTCAGCGGGAGTTTGTCTTTTTCCGTGTACAGCGCGTACACCGGGCGCGGATCGGACTGGTAGCTTCTGAATAAAATTTCTACTTCGCCGGCATTAATTTCCTCAATCACCCACATCAGCGGGACATACGCAATGCCAACACCCGCTTTCAGCCAGCGGATCATGGTCTGCGAATCGTTGGTGACGAAACGCCCTTGCGGCGTGATGCGCGTCGAAATGCCTTCCGGTGCGATCAGTTCAAATTCACTGTCGGGACGCACGCTGTATTCCAGCCAAGAGAAATTCACCATATCGGCAGGTTTTTCCGGCGTACCGTGCTGCGCCAGATAGCTGCGTGCCGCACACACCACCATCGGCATGGACCCTAATCGGGTGCAAAACAGGCTGGAATCCTGCAACGCACCGACGCGGATCACGACATCCAGCCCGTCGGCGATTAAATCGGGCGCGGGAATGCCGGTGACCAGATTCACCGTCAGGCCGGGATATTCGCCGAGCATTTCGGCGGTCATGGCAGCAAGAACATTTTGTGCCATTGTCGATGAGCTGCCGATGCGCAAAGTGCCGGTCGGCGTGTTATTGAAGGCATACAACTGTTCATGCACTTCACGCACGTCATGCAGCATTTTCCGGCATCCCTGATAGTAAAGCTTTCCGGCTTCTGTCAGGCCGATACTGCGGGTGCTGCGGTTTAGTAATTTGATTTGTAAGTCATTTTCCAGCTTTGAAATGGTCTGGCTGATGGCGGAAACGCTCATGTCGAGGCGTCGTGCGGCGGCGGTAAAAGAACCGCTTTCCACGACCTGAGCGAATATCGACATGCGTTTTAATCGATCCATTGTTAACTCTGGCTTAAAAGTGATTTAGATCACAGAACGTTGATTACTTGATAATAAGCACGCTAATATACTCGTCCGGGCGATAAAACTCAGGTTTCTGATTTCCTGAATCAATGCTTACCTTCGCACACTTCCCTGGCAACCCCACAGTTTCATTGAGCACTTCCCAGTGAATTATTTATCTCCGGGGACGCGTGGCATTGCCTAAAATAATGAATAATGCGTGCGCGGGACGAGCAGATCTGCCCGCCGTCACTGCTGCTGGTAATAATGTAAGGAATTTTTGATGAGTTTGCTTCCGGTAATGGTGATTTTCGGATTGTCGTTTCCACCGGTATTTTTTGAAATACTGCTGGCGCTGGTGGTGTTTTTCCTGCTCCGGCGGATATTACAACCGACTGGTATTTATGACTTTGTCTGGCATCCGGCTTTGTTTAACACAGCATTATATTGCTGTCTTTTTTACCTGATTTCCCGCTTGTTCGTCTGAGGCCGTTGTGAAAAATTTCTCTATAAAAATAATACGTTATGCAATTACGCTGATTCTTGTCGTTCTGGCTGTCATCGCAATCTTCAGAGCCTGGGCGTTCTATACGGAATCTCCGTGGACCCGTGATGCCAAATTTACCGCTGACGTTGTGTCGATTGCGCCGGATGTGACCGGTTTAATCACTGACGTGCCGGTGATTGATAATCAGCTGGTGACCAAAGGTCAGGTGCTGTTCAAAATTGACCAGCCGCGTTATCAGCAGGCGCTGGACGAAGCGAGTGCTGACGTCGCTTATTATCAGGCGCTGGCCGCCGAGAAAAAACGCGAAGCCGGACGCCGTGTGAAACTGGGCGTTCAGGCAATGTCGCAGGAAGAAATTGATCAGGCGAACAACGTACTGCAAACCGCGCAGCATCAGCTGGCAAAAGCGCAGGCCGCGCGCGATCTGGCGGTACTGGATTTAGAGCGTACCGTGGTTGTCGCACCGGCGGATGGCTGGGTCACTAACCTCACGGTTCATCCCGGCAACTACATTAACCGGGGTTCGACCGCCGTGGCGCTGGTGAAGAAAAACTCTTTCTACATTCTGGCGTATCTGGAAGAAACTAAATTGCCGGGCCTGAAAAAAGGTGACCGTGCGGAAATTACTCCGCTGGGCAGTAACCGCATTATGCACGGCACGGTAGACAGCGTCGCTGCTGCGGTCACCAACAGCTCATCTTCGGCGGCGACCAATGGTCTGGCGACTATCGACAGCAACCTGGAATGGGTGCGCCTGGCGCAGCGCGTGCCGGTGAAAATCGTGCTCGACGATAAAGACCAGCAGCATCCGTACCCGGCGGGGACGACGGCCACCGTCGTAATTACCGGCAGTCATGATCGTAAACGAGATGAAGGTTCTCCGTTCCTTCGTCTCCTGCATCGCCTGAGAGAGTTTGGTTAAGGCCGGAAAGATGAATAGCGTACTTATCCCGCGCATACGTTTTGCCTGCAAGCTGACGTTCGCGATCCTCGGCGCTCTGGTTCTCGGGTTTTATCTGCAACTCGAGACCCCGCGCTGGTCGGCCATGACCGCCGCCATTGTGACCTCCGGCCCTGCGCTGGTGGCGGGCGGCGAACCTTTTGCCGGTGCTATTCGTCACCGTGGTTTCCTGCGCGTTATCGGGACGTTTATCGGCTGTATCGCGGCTCTGGTGATTGTTATCGCCACCGCCCGCGCGCCGGTCGTGATGCTGCTTTTATGCTGTATATGGGCGGGCATCTGCACCTGGTGGTCTTCACTGGTGCGCATTGAAAACTCCTATGCGCTGGGGCTGGCGGGTTATACCGCGCTGATTATCGTGGTGACTTCCGCCAGCGCACCGTTACAGACACCGCAGTTTGCCGTTGAGCGTTGCAGCGAAATCGTGATCGGTATTTGCTGCGCCATCGTGGCTGATCTGCTGTTTTCTCCGCGTTCCATCAAAAAAGATATCGACCGCGCCGTCAGTCAGCTGATGTTGGATCAGTTTGCGCTGATGCGGATTTGCGTGAATGTCGGCTCCAAAGAAGATATCGACAAATCCTGGAATAATCTGGTCAAAAGCACCACAGCGCTAAACGGTATGCGCGGCAGCCTGATGATGGAATCATCGCGCTGGCAGCGTTGCAATCAGCGTCTGAAGGCGCTGCACAGCACCTCGCTGAGCATGATTACCCAGGCCTGTGAAACCTATCTGATTATGCAGGACACGCCGGAAAGGCTTTCTCCCGAGCTGAAAGCGTTATTTGCTGAACCGGCAGAAACCGTTGCGGATGTTCACCGTCGCCTGAAACAGCTGCGCCAGATTATTACCGGCATGCACAGCGATAACGTACTGGTGACGCTCAGCGCCTGGGCCGGGGCAGGGACCCGTGCGCTGTTGCTGATGAAAGGTGTTCAGACCAACAGCAGCATCAGCAGCATTGAAAGCGGCGTGCTGGAAGGCGAAGTGGTAGTGCGTCCGGTGTCAGCAGAACGGCATCATGCGCTGATCAACGGCCTGCGTACCTTTACTGCGACGGCGATTGGCTGCCTGATGTGGTTGTGGACCGGCTGGACGTCGGCCAGTGGCTGCGTGATTATTATCGCCGTGGTGACCTCGCTGGCGATGCGCACGCCGAACCCGAAAGGCATGGCGATGGATTTTATCGTCGGTATGTTACTGGCGATCCCGGTTGGCTCGATGATGTTTATGCTGATCATGCCTTCGACGCAGCAAAGTCTTTTCCTGCTGTGTCTGATGCTGGGGATTTTTACCTTCTTTATCGGTATCGAAGTGACCAAGCGTCGTCTCGGAATGCTCGGTCTGCTGGCGGGCACCATCAATATTCTGGTGCTCAGTAACCCGATGAAATTTAACGTAACATCGTTTCTCGATAACGCGCTGGGGCAGGCGATCGGGACAGTCATTGCGATGGCTGTGTTGCTGATTATTCGCGATAAGTCCCGCGATAAAACGGGGCGCACATTGCTGAACCGCTTTATGAGCAGTGCAGTATCGGCGCTGACCACCAAGGCGTACCGTCGTCGTGAAAACCACCTTCCGGCGCTGTATCATCAGCTCAATCAGCTGCTGGTCATGTTCCCAAATGACATCGGTAAATACCGCCTGGCGCTGATGCTGATTATCGCTCACCAGCGCATGAAACTCGCCGAAGTGCCGGTGAATGATGAGCTGTCAGCGTTCCATAAGAAAATCCGCAACACGGCAGATCACGTAGTTTCTGCGTCGGGCGAAGGCAAGCGGACTTACTACTACCAGCGTCTGCTCAAGGAGCTGGCTGAGTATCAGCAGAAGCTGGTCGATTACGATGCACCACTGAAAGTGACCGAGCCAGTGCGGCGCCTGACCGAAATGCTACATCGTTATCAGCATTCATTTGTGGCGTAATTGTCTGCAAAAACATAAGGCCGGTGTTTAACTACACCGGCCTTTTTTATTGTCGTGCTCCGCGCATTATTTCATGAACGCTTCGCGGTCGGCGGCGGTAATCTGACGTATTACCCGACAGGGAACGCCAGCTGCCACCACACCGGCGGGAATGGACTTTGTTACCACGCTGCCCGCACCAATCACGCTGTTGCGCCCGATTGTCACGCCCGGATTTACCATCACTCCGGTGCCCAGCCAGACGTTATCTTCGATGACAATCGGCAGGGAGAATTGCTGTCCGGTGGCGCGGATTTCAGGGTCGATCGGGTGACCGGCTGTCGCCAGCGTCACGTTTGGCGCGAACATCACGTTATCGCCAATCGTCACCGTGGCGTCATCCACCACCGTGAGATTGAAGTTAGCGTAGAAGTTCTTGCCGATATGAATATGCGTGCCGTACGCGACGCGCAGCGGCGGCTCGATCCAGCCGTTTTCGCCGATGCTGCCCATCATGTCTTTCAGCAACCGCTGGCGTTTGTCTTCTTCAGACGGGCGGGTCAGATTGTAATCGTACACCCGCTCTTTTCCGGCGCGGCGCTCTTCAGGCAGTCCTTCGCCCATGTCTGTATAAAGCTCGCCAATGTTCATTTTTTCGCGTGTCGACATACTTTCGTCCTTTTTAAAATGAGTCAGATTGGAGACAGTTTACGGAGTGCTACACGGGCTGTGAACGTATGACATTCAACTTTGCGAGCTGTGTCTCTCAGTGCTGTCTGACAGACGCTTTCTTCTCAGCCGCTATACTTAACGCAATCCCGTGCGTTAAACAGCACAAATCAGGAGGATCCCTAATGTCTGCCCATTCTCAAAAACTGTCCGCGCATCCTTTATTCAAGACCGGCTATTTTGTCGGCGGCGAATGGCATGAAGCCAAAAACACCTTCGATGTCCTGAATCCGGCGAGCGGCGATGTGGTGGCTAAAGTGGCCAAGGCCGGTAAAGCCGAGACCGAAGCCGCCGTCAAAGCCGCCAGCGACGCTTTCCCCGCATGGCGGAAAACGACCGCAAAAGCCCGTTCGGAGATTTTGCACCGCTGGTATGAACTGATGCTGGAAAACAAACAGTTTCTCGGCGAACTGATGGTGGCTGAACAAGGCAAACCGCTGAAAGAGGCGCTGGGCGAAGTCGATTACGCCGCCAGCTATCTGCAATGGTTCAGCGAAGAAGCCAAACGCGCCAACGGTGAAATCATTCCGCCGGCCAAATCCGGTTCCCGGATCCTTGCCACGCGCGAACCGGTCGGCGTTGTCGCGGCCATCACGCCGTGGAACTTCCCGCTGGCAATGCTGACCCGCAAACTCGGTCCGGCGCTGGCCGCAGGCTGTACCGGCCTTATCAAACCGGCGAATAATACGCCACTTTCCGCTTTTGCGTTGTTGCAGCTGGCGAAAGACGCGGGCGTGCCGGATGGCGTCATCAACGGCGTGGCGGGCGATACGCAGGCTATCAGCGACGTGATTATGGCCAGCGATAAAGTAAGAAAAGTGTCCTTTACCGGTTCTACTGAAGTCGGGAAAACGCTGGTTCGCAACAGCGCCGACACCATGAAAAAAGTGTCGATGGAGCTGGGGGGTAACGCGCCGTATATCGTGTTCGACGACGCTGATATTGAGGCCGCCGTGAAAGGGGCCATCACCTGCAAATTCCGTAACACCGGACAGGTCTGCGTGTGTATCAACCGCATCTACGTTCAGGACGGCGTTTACGAAGCGTTCACCTCGCGCCTGGTCGAAGAAGTGCGCAAGCTGAAAGTCGGTAACGGCATGGATGAAGGCGTGATAGTCGGCCCGCTGATTGACATCAAAGGGCTGGAGAAAGTGGAGGAACATGTTAAAGACGCGCTGGAGAAGGGCGCGAAACTGATGGAAGGCGGGCAGCGACATAAGCTGGGCGGTAACTTCTTCCAGCCGACGGTGATTATCAATGCAACCGACGACATGAAAGTCGCGCGCGAAGAAACCTTTGGTCCGCTGGCAGCCTGTTTCCGTTTCAAAACGGAAGAGGAAGTGATTAAGCGCGCCAACGATACGCCGTTCGGACTGGCCGCGTATTTCTACAGTCAGAATCTGCAACGTATTTTCCGCGTTGCCGATGCAATTGAAAGCGGCATGATCGGCATTAACGAATGTGCGATTTCCAATGAGGCCGCGCCGTTTGGCGGGGTAAAAGAGTCCGGTCTGGGGCGCGAGGGCTCCGTGCTGGGGCTGGAAGAGTATTTGCAGGTGAAAACATTACATTTGGGAAATCTATAAGTCCGCTTTCCCGAAACTCTGTTTTGAGAAAAAATATTCAGCAACCGACGGTTTTTCGCATTATAAAAGGGACGTCAATGAAGGCATTCAACGGGCTGCGTTCGCGCACTTTTTCTCGCAATCTGATCATGGCCATCGCCGTCATTCTCGGGCTGGCCGGTGTTGCCGGACACGTTGTCGCAAAATCGACATATAATCAGGGCACAATCGTTGCGGGTACTGATGAACAATCCGTGGTGAATTATTTGCGCCAGAATCACAGATTGCCTGATAACTACATCACCAAGAAAAAGGCACGCGAAGCGGGCTGGGATGCGCGTTCCGGCAACCTCTGCGATGTATTGCCGGGAAAAGCCATTGGCGGCGACCGGTTCTCAAACCGGGAAGGGCGTTTACCGGCGGCTAACAAACGCGTATGGCGTGAGGCAGATATCAACTATCGCTGCGGACGCCGCGGTGCTGACCGCGTGCTGTTTGCCAGCGACGGACTGATTTATGTCAGCCGTAACCATTATCAGAATTTTGTTCGGGTGGAGTAATGTCGATGAAAAAAGTGAGCTTCGATTTTAATCACATCCCGGATTTACCCGCATTCTACGGCGAGTTTGCCCGTCAGTTTGAACTGACCGACGAATTCGGCGCGAATCTGGACGCACTTTGGGATGAGGTGACCGGCGGAATAGCGCTGCCGGTTGAAATTGATTTCTTAAATCTGAACGCCAGCCGCAAACGGCGATTTGGTGCGCTGATTCTGCTGTTTGAAGAGGCGGAAGAAGAGCTGGAAGGCGAGTTGCGGCTGAACCTGCTGGAGAAACCTGCCGCGAAAGCGAAAGGCTAAAAAGAAAAACCCCGCCATTTCGGTGACTCAAAAGGCGGGTTTTTATTTTAGTCCTGGCCTTCAGCCAGTTCGCGCAGATACTGGAAAATCTGGCGGTAAGATTTCGGCGGCTTGTTCGTCGCTTTCTCTTTTTGCGCGTTGCGGATCAGCGCGCGAAGTTGCTGACGGTCAGCTTCCGGATAGAGAACTAAAACGGAAGGAATGACATCGTCGCCTTCTTCGACCAGACGGTCACGCAGCATTTCCAGTTTATGGAACAGCGAAACCTGCTGGTTGTGGCGGTTTTTCAGTTTATCCAGCGCGGTCTGGATCGGCTCAACGTCACGGGAACGCAGCATTTTACCGATCAACTGCATCTGGCGGCGACGGCCTTCTTTCTTGATCTTTTGCGCAAGATTGATGGCGGCGCGGAGATCTTCATCCAGCGGCAATTTGTCGAGCGAGTTATTACCCAGATCAACCATTTCTGCACCGAGATCTTTCAGCGCCTCGGCGTCACGTTTGATTTCACTTTTACTGACCCAGATGATCTCATCATCTTCTTCGTTCGCGTTGTTATCCGGAACGTCGTCGTGCCAGTCGTCAATTTTCTTTGTCATGGGCGCTTCCTCTTAACGAGGTAATCCTGTCAGTTTGATTGTGCTTTATTGCTTCGGCCGCATTATGCCACAGTCCTCTATATTCTGTTGCAACTTCGGTTTAACACTCTCGGACTGAAAGCGAAATTATGGCGAGTCTCTGTTAGACTCAAAGGTAATCGTCTTCATAATTCAGTGTAGAACAATCCCTTTTATCTCATAAGCGATGGCATGCCGATGAACGTAGTCAATCAAGTTGCGCAGCAGCGTAAAACCCTGGAACAGGCCGTCTCACAGGCACTGGAGCTGGCGAAAGCAGGCTCAGATGCCGCAGAAGTGGCGGTCAGCAAAACCACCGGTATCGGCGTCAGCACGCGTTTTGGCGAAGTTGAGAACGTAGAATTCAACAGCGATGGTGCGTTAGGCATCACGGTGTATTACCAGAACCGCAAGGGCAGTGCTTCTTCCACCGATTTAAGCCCTGACGCGATTTCCCGCACCGTGCAGGCTGCGCTGGATATTGCCCGTTATACGTCACCGGATCCGTTCGCGGGCGTGGCGGATAAAGAGATGCTGGCGTTCGATGCGCCGGATCTGGATTTATTCCATCCGGAAGAATTGGATCCAGATCGCAGTATCGAACTGGCCGCCCGTGCTGAACAAGCCGCATTGCAGGCGGATAAACGAATCACTAACACTGAAGGTGGCAGTTTCAACAGCCACTACGGCATCCGGGTTTTCGGCAATAGCCACGGTATGTTGCAGAGCTATTGTTCGACGCGTCACTCCATTTCTGCTTCGGTTATTGCTGAACACGAAGGTGACATGGAACGCGATTACGCCTATTCCATCGCCCGTAAAATGAGCGACCTGAAAGACCCTGAATGGGTCGGCGCAGAGTGTGCACGCCGCACGTTATCGCGTCTGGCACCGCGTAAATTACCGACCATGCAGGCACCGGTTCTGTTCGCTTCCGAAGTGGCGACCGGTTTGTTCGGTCATCTGGTCGGGGCGATCAGCGGC
Source organism: Rahnella sp. ChDrAdgB13 (assembly GCF_017655185.1). Taxonomy (NCBI): domain Bacteria; kingdom Pseudomonadati; phylum Pseudomonadota; class Gammaproteobacteria; order Enterobacterales; family Yersiniaceae; genus Rahnella; species Rahnella sp. ChDrAdgB13. The sequence goes on from NZ_JAEMGT010000035.1 coordinate 43,901, forward strand.
GGCAGCATATACCGCAAATCTTCCTTCCTGCTCGACAGCCTCGGCAAGCAAATTCTGCCGGAATGGCTGACCATTGAAGAACATCCGCATCTGCTGCAAGGTCTGGCTTCGACGCCGTTCGACAGCGAAGGTGTGCGCACCGAACGCCGTGATATCGTTAAAGACGGCGTGCTGCAAAACTGGCTGATGACCTGTTATTCCGCGCGTAAACTCGGTCTGCAAACCACCGGCCATGCGGGCGGTATTCACAACTGGCGCATCGCGGGTCAGGGCGATGATTTCGCGGGTATGCTGCGTAAACTCGACAAAGGTCTGGTTGTTACCGAACTGATGGGCCAGGGCGTCAGCGGCGTGACCGGTGACTATTCCCGCGGTGCGGCAGGTTTCTGGGTCGAGAATGGCGAGATCCAGTATCCGGTGAGCGAAATCACCATCGCCGGTAATCTGAAAGATATGTGGCGCAATATGGTCGCCATCGGCAGCGATATTGAAACCCGCAGCAATATTCAGTGCGGCTCTGTGCTGTTGCCTGCGATGAAAATCGCCGGCGAATAATCCTGACTTAAAAGCAGCGATCGCCCGATCGCTGCTTCCTCCTTTACTACCTTTCTTTACAAAAAATTCATCCCGTTTTCCTCTCTCTCAGCCTATTTTTATAAAGCCTTACAAGCAATGTCGTTTTAACTAACAAATAAATAACAATAGAGAGAAAAGAATATGCGCAAACAACTGATGGCGTTGGCGGTAATCGCCCTGTTAGGAAGCAGTACGGCGGTTCTGGCCGCAGATTTAGAAACGGACATGGACACGATTGCGGATAACTACAGCAAAGTGCTGAAGACCAATGATCAGGCAGAACTTACGACCAGCCTGGCGAACATGAAAGCGGCAGCGGAAGACGCGAAAAAAGCCACACCGCCGAAGCTGAAAGGCAAAGCGCCGGACAGTCCGGAGATTCAGGATTACCACAAAGGGCTGGATACGCTGATTGGGCAGATTGATTCGGCATCAGCTTTGGCGAAAGCCGGCAAAGTAGATGAAGCGAAGAAAGAAGCCGAAGGGTTTAAGGCCACAAGGAATGAGAACCACAAGAAGTTTAAGTAAGCAGATGGCCGCTGCTTAGGCGGCTTTTCATGCTGATAGCAGCGTAAGTTTCGGTTTCTCAATAACGGTTATCACACGGCCTCTCGTGCCGAAACCGACCAAAGAGGGCTAAGACGAGCCCTCTTTGGAATCTCCACGTCTTAAACTGCGCGCTATTGCAATCACGACGGACATGTTCCGGGACATTGGCAGGTGGCGCAAAATGTCCTCGCTGCGCGATTCCCTCATTTCAGGTTTCGAGCCTCAGGTCTCGAACCGTTCATTCGGTGCCATTTTCGAGCACGCCAATCGACTTTTGTAAAAGATAAAACCTTTCTGCCTTTGAATTCACGATCCCACGGGCGATACAAAAACCGCTGTTGAATTTAGGAACTTGCGGGCGATTCAGAAATCTTGCTGAACGTAGCGGCTTCGAGACCTATGGCTCGAAGACCGAGAGAAGGGACCGCGCAGCGGCGAGATTTCCAGCCTGTCTCCGCGTTACCTGAAACATAGCCGCCAGCGACAGCGCGCAGTAAAAAAGCGGGGAGAGATCCAAGAGAGGGAAAGCACTTCCCTCTCTTGGGCGGTTTCGGCGCTGCGCGTTGAGTGATCACTGCAGGTGAGAAACCGAAATTTTCTCATCCTTAAGTAAAGCCGCCATTGCAGCGGCTTCTGCAAAAAAATCTTAACTTCTCAGTTCCCCGGCCGCCTCCGGCTGATACAACAACTCCAGCACGGTAATATGGCTTTCTTCGCCATTGGGCATTTCCCACGTAATGCTGCCGCCGACGCGCAGGCCTAAAAGGGCAGCGCCGAGCGGGGCCATCACCGACAGTTGCTCATTGCTGTCTTTCAGCGCCGCCGGATAGACCAGTGTACGGATGTGCTCTTCGCCTTCTTTACCTTCCGTAAAGCGAACCTTGCTGTTCATCGTAACTACGTCGGCAGGAATTTCCCCGGGCGGCAAAATCTCTGCGCGATCCAACTCTTCATTCAGGGCATCGGCGACCGGGCTGCTGGCAAATGCCGGTTGCGCCAGCAATGTGTCCAGGCGTTCTGCGTCAAGTTCATTGATGATCAGTGTCGGTTTACTCATAACATTCTCCATGGTTCCTTTTGCATCACCCGCTTCATGCGAGTGGGGTGCCGGTCGGCAAAAAATAACACCCCCGCGGGTAAGCGCGGGGGTGTCAGTGTTCTGCATGTGTTCTTTGATACTAGGCATTCTTATCGGTAAAAGAAAGCGTTGTAAGGGAATTAATCCGCATTGCGAAAAATCCGATTACCAGTGAAATACGCTGCTACAGACGGTAATACTCAGTGATATGACGACTTAACTTTTCGTTTTGCGAATTAGATCTGCTCAGCTCACCGTATTTCCACTTCGAACTGGAAAAAGACCCACTACACAGGAAATCTCTCCAGGGTTAGGGTAAAGACAGACGAAATAAACGACTGAAAATAGAAAGTCAGGCAAGGAGAGAGGTAACCGCGAGTGAATAACGGAACCGCATCTGTGAAGGGTAACGGGCAGACAGAATTGGAAGATGCTCCTGCAATAACAGAGAAAGTATTAAAAGATATTCAGGCAATGCAAAGTGCGAAGAATATCTACACCACAGATGTTCAGTTACAGATGTTAACGTCACACGTTAAAGCCATGGTATTACGCTCAATCACCGGCGAACCATTGCCTGAAGTCGAAAAAGATTTATTTGACGAAATTTCTGATGAGTCCATGAAAATGGCAGAAGAAGTTGTCAGCTGGTTCGGAAATTTACCGATTGAGGAAGCGTATTTGCTCTCGGTGCATTTTGAAGTCGCAAGAGACAACGAACCGAAATAATCCTGATTTTTGATTTAACGAATTAACCAAACTGGAGAAGTAAATTATGGGACAAGTATTAGTTGTGATTGGCGACCGTTTAGGTAAAGGCCAGAAAGTGGCAGCAGGCGTGGAAGCGGCTGGCGGAAGAGCCATTGTTGTCCCAGGCATGGCAGCCGATATGAAACTCGGCGACGTGATGAAAACAGAAGGCGCGACCTTTGGTATTTCCTTCTGCGGCAGCGGCGGCGCCGGTGCGATTACCGCACAAAACAAATACGGATATAAAGCCAAGTACGGGATGCGTTCAGTGGATGAAGGTGTGACGGCAATTAACGAAGGCTGTCTGGTATTAGGGTTCGGATTTATGGATAAAGAAGAACTGGGGCAGCGCCTGGTTGAAGCTTATAACAAGAAGTATGGTCAGGCGTAATGAAGCAACAATTAAGCACGACAGTTCGGGTTGAAGGAAAAGGCGAAAATAAGGCTGCCGCCTTTTCTTCCGCACTGAGTCAGGTTCAGAGAACGGTTCTCAAATCTTCTGCCAATAATGTCTTGCTGCGTATTGAACCGCAGGACGTCAAGGTAATAAAGGCAGAAGAGTCAGTGAAAAGAGAAAAGTTTCTGTTCTTTTTTCTGGCCAGGGAAAGAAAGAGTTATTACGTGGCGTTAGACATTACCGTCAACCTGACTGTTATTAATACGGAACAGGTAGTTTTTGTCACGAAATAAAAACGTTAGCTATAAATGACAAGGATATACTGATGTTTTTAATTATTTTATTTAAGTCGCTTATTATCGGCGGACTGGTTGGCGTGGGGGTAGGTGCAGGTGCTGCACGTATGTTCCACGCGCCTACCGTGCAAGGGATGGGGGCTTTTCGTACTCTTGGGGAATTAAATTCCTGTGAAGGCGATCCGGCTTCGCATTTCTCATTTGGTCTGGGCTTCTTCTTTAACGCCTGGGCTTCTTCCGTTGCGGCGGGTTCTTTCACACAGGACGTCGACCACCGCATCATCCCTCACTGGGCGACCGCTGCTCTGATGTTCAAAAACCGCAATGTGGCTGAAACCATGCACGACCCGCGCAAGATGGCGATTGCGGGCGGCATCATCGGCATGATTGTGGTGGCATTCCTGAATACCACCGCATCCGCGGTACCTGCGGCTTTACAGGTGACGGCGATTAAAGTGCTGGTGCCTGCGGCCAACCTGCTGGTGAACACCGTCATGCCCGTAATTTTCTGGCTGGCGGCGATTGATGCAGGGCGTCGTTCCGGTTTCTGGGCCACCATCTTCGGCGGTCTGGCGCAGATGATCATGGGTAACGCCGTGCCGGGTCTGGTGCTGGGTATTCTGATCGGGAAAGGCGTTGAAGAAAGCGGCTGGAACCGCGTCACCAAAGTGATGATGGCGGCGATTATCGCGCTGTTCGCACTCAGCGGCTTCTTCCGCGGTTTCGACGTCAAACTGTTGCAGTCTTTCATGCTGGATGTTCCCGCGTGGCTGAACGGCATTCACAACTCACTCAGCGGCAAGTAAGAGGAACATGACAATGGAAGAACAAGCCAAACGTGGTTTCTGGTACGCCGAGTGGTCGTTCCCGATTTTTGTCGGACTGCTGTCGTCAGGCGTTTTCGCCGGGACACACATGTATTACCTGTATGGCATCGGCGCGTTTAACGAAGTGGCGTTTGTGTCGATGTTGCGTTCAGGCATGGACACCGGCGTGTACGGCGCAGTGGCGGCCTTCGGTGCCAGCTTCCTGTTTGCCCGCATTATCGAAGGTTCGCTGGTCGGTATTCTGGATATCGGCGGCGCGATCCAGACCGGTATTGGTCTGGGCGTTCCGGCACTGTTGCTCGGCGCGGGGATTATCTTCCCGGTAGCGAACTTTGCGGCTTCGCTGGTGACCGGCCTGATCCTCGGTTTAGCCGTGGGTTATATCATTATTCTGGCGCGTAAATTCACCATCAATCAGAGCAATTCCACCTACGGTGCGGACGTGATGATGGGTGCGGGTAACGCCTCCGGCCGGTTCCTCGGGCCGTTGATTATTCTGTCAGCGATGGCCGCGTCGATTCCAATCGGCCTGGGTTCACTGCTTGGCGCGCTGGGCTTCTACCTGTGGCAGAAACCTATCACCGGCGGTGCCATTCTCGGTGCGATGGTTCTGGGCGCTATCTTCCCGGTATCACTGTAAGTACTTCAATAAGAAAGCAGTAATCAGGCGTCAGGATTTCTCTGGCGCCTGAGATTATGGAGAACGTCGTATGTATGACTTAATCATCCGACAGGCAAAAAGCACAGACGGCAGCCTGACTGATATTGCAATTCAGGGCGGCAAATTCGCCGCCATCGGCACGCTGGCACCCGACGCCACAGCCCGCCAGACACTCGACCTTCAGGGCAAAGTTTACGCCAGCGCAGGCTGGATTGACTCCCACGTTCACTGTTACCCGAAATCACCCATTTATCATGACGATGCCGATTTGATTGGCATCGCCTGTGGTGTCACCACGGTGGCGGATGCCGGCAGCACCGGCGCGAATGATGTCGACGATTTCTATCAGATCACCCGAGCGGCGAAAACCAACGTCTACGCGTTCCTGAATATCGCGCGCACCGGCATCGTCACGCAGAACGAACTGGCGGATATGACGCAGATCGACAAAGTCGGCGTGCGTGACGCCATCGCGCGAAACACCGGTTTTATTATCGGCATCAAAGCGCGCATGAGCAGCAGCGTGGTCGGCCAGAACGGTATTAAACCGCTGGTGCGCGCCAAAGAAATTCAGCAGGAAAACAACGGTCTGCCGCTGATGGTGCATATCGGTAATAACCCGCCGAACCTCGATGAAATCGCCGATTTGCTGACATCAGGCGACATCATCACGCACTGCTATAACGGCAAGCCAAACCGCATCCTCTCGCCAGAAGGTGTACTGCGCGATTCCATTAAGCGCGCGCTGAGCCGCGGCGTGCGGCTGGATGTCGGTCACGGGACCGCAAGTTTCAGTTTTGAAGTGGCGGAACGGGCGATTAAGCAGGGCATTTTGCCCCACACCATCAGCTCCGATATTTACTGCCGCAACCGCATGAACGGGCCGGTGCATAGCCTGGCGACCGTCATGTCGAAGTTCTTTAGCGTAGGCATGACACTGACGCAGGTGATTGATTGCGTCACTTCACACGCCGCCGATGCTTTACGCCTGCCTGCCAAAGGCCGTCTCGAAGTGGGCGCTGACGCCGACCTGACCCTGTTCGAGCAGCGTTTTGCGCCGCAGGTATTTGTCGATTCCGAAGGACAGTCCGTGAAGGGCGAAAGTTTGCTGGTACCTCTGGCCGCTGTGGTCGCGGGTGTCACTCTGTTAACCGAAGAAGGGAAATCTGCTCATGTCTTCTGAACAATCTTTGTATGAAAAATATCAGCTGAAACAGGTGATTAACGCGTCCGGTCGCATGACGGCGCTCGGTGTTTCCACGCCGCGTGAAGAAGTGGCGGCGGTGGTCAACACCGGCCTGAATCACTACTTCGAGATGAAGGATCTGGTGAACAAAACCGGCGCTTATATCGCCAAACTGCTGAACGTGGAAAACGCGGTGGTGGTGTCCTGTGCGTCTGCCGGGATTGCGCAGTCGGTCGCGGCGGTGATTGTGAAAGATAACGCCTGGCTGCTGGAAAACCTGCATGCCGCACCGCTGGAAGTCCCTCACGACATCGTGCTGCCAAAAGGCCACAACGTGAATTTCGGTGCGCCGGTGGGCACGATGGTGACAATGGGCGGTGGCAAAGTCGTGGAAGCCGGTTATGCCAACGAATGTTCAGCCGCCCAGCTTGCGGCCTGCATTACGCCACGCACTGCCGCCATTTTGTACATCAAATCACATCACAGCGTGCAGAAAAGCATTCTTTCGGTGGCGGAAGCCGCTGCCGTTGCCCGTGAGCATAACCTGCCGCTGATCGTTGATGCTGCCGCAGAAGAAGACCTGACCTGTTATTACGAAATGGGCGCAGATCTGGTGATTTACAGCGGCGCAAAAGCCATCGAGGGCCCGACCAGCGGTCTGGTGCTCGGCAAAAAACAGTACGTCGAATGGGTGAAACTGCAATCGGGCGGGATTGGCCGTGCGATGAAAGTCGGCAAAGAGGGCATTCTCGGCCTGACGCAGGCCATCGAAAGCTACATCACGCAACCCAAAACCACCGGGCAGGAAATGGTCGACAAGATGACGCCATTTATCGCCAGCCTGAATGAAATTAACGGCGTCACCGGACGCGTGGTCTGGGACAGCGCGGGGCGTGATATTGCGCGTACGGAAATTACGTTCGATGAAACGGTACTGGGCTGGAAAACCAAAGCCATCGTGGACGCCATGAAAACCGGCGATATCGCGATTTATTTCCGTGGCTACCGCGCTAACGAAGGCAAGATTGAAGTCGACGTGCGCAGCGTGACGCCGCCGCAGCTCGCCATTGTCGCCGACCGTTTCAAACAACTTTTCAGTGGAGAGAAAGCATGAAGCTGACCCCAAATTTCTACCGTGACCGCGTGTGCCTGAATGTGCTGGCTGGCTCGAAAGACAATGCCCGTGACATCTACGAAGCCGCAGAAGGGCATGTGCTGGTTGGTGTGCTTTCCAAAAACTACGCGGATGTCGCAAGCGCCGTCGCCGACATGAAGGAATATGCGGCGCTTATCGAAAACGCTTTGTCCGTTGGCTTAGGTGCGGGAGATCCGCGTCAGTCGCTGATGGTCAGCCAGATTTCACAACACGTTCAGCCGCAGCATGTGAATCAGGTCTTCACCGGTGTCGGCACCAGCCGTGCGCTGCTTGGTCAAAACGACAGCGTGGTCAACGGCCTGATTTCTCCTACAGGTAAACCCGGCTTTGTGAAGATCAACACCGGCCCGCTAAGCTCCGCGGCCAGTGACGCCATCGTGCCGGTGGAAACTGCGATTGCGCTGCTCAAAGACATGGGCGGCAGCTCGGTGAAATATTTCCCGATGGGCGGCCTGAAAACTCGTGAAGAATTCGCTGCCGTGGCGCGTGCCTGTGCAGAACAGGATTTCTGGCTGGAGCCAACCGGCGGTATCGATCTGGAAAACTTCGAGCCAATCATGGAAATCGCACTGGCCGCGGGCGTGACCAAAATCATCCCGCATATCTACAGCTCAATCATCGACAGCGCGTCGGGCAATACCCGTCCTGAAGATGTGAAAACCCTGCTGGCCAGCGTCAAAAAACTGGTGGGCTGAAGGTTCTGACCTTTCCTGCGCGGTAAGCCGTCTGCGCGGTTAAACACTCAGCGTCCTTCATCCACTGAACGGGCGCTGAGCCTCTCGTTTGTCTGACAACCCAGGTTTGAGGAAATGTATGAGAAACTGGTTTCTGATTTCAGGTTTAACCTCTGCGATGCTGGCAGTCTGCGCCGCGCCGCTTTATGCAGCAGAAAAAACAATGACGTCGACGACTCCGCATTATGCTTACGTCGGCACCTACAACCCGAACGGGGAAGGTGTCTACCGCTTTAAGTTCGATCCTAAAACCGGCGCGCTGAGCGATAAAACGCTCGCCAGCCAGTTGCCAAATCAGGCGCAGATGGTGCTCAGCCACGACGGTAAAACGCTGTTTATCGGCAGCGAAATTGATCATTACAACGGTGGCAAACATGGTTCAGTGGCGGCCTATCGCATTGCGCCTGAAGATGGCAGCCTGACGCTGATTAATCAGGTGGATTCGCAGGGCGCAGGGCCGGTGTATCTTTCGCTGACGCCAAAAGGTGATCATCTGCTGGTGGCGAACTACATCAGCGGCGTGGTTGCCGTCTTCCCGGTGGATATCAGCGGGAAGCTGAGTGAAGCCAGCAACAGCCAGCAGGACTCCGGTCCTGCAGGCGCAGGCAAACCGGCCGCGGCGGCGGAGGGCAGTTTTGCCATCAGCGACCACAACGGGCCACACGCGCACATGATTGCCACCGATCCTTCCGGCAAATTCGTGTTCTCTACCGATCTGGGGCTGGACCGGATTTATCAGTGGAAGCTCAACGGTGAAACCGGCGTACTGGAGGCCAACGATCCGCCGTTTATCAAGGCGTCTTCCGAAGGTGCTGGACCCCGCCATTTCGTGTTTCATCCCAACGGTAAAGTGGTTTTCCTGATCAACGAAGAGGCTTCGACGCTGACCAGCTATCGTTTTGACGCCGTAAAAGGCACGCTCAGCGAGCTGCACAGCTTGTCCACGCTGCCGGCCGGTTTCAAAGGCACGAACTTCGCCGCGGGCATTGTGCTGAGCAAAGACGGCAGGCATCTGTATGTAGCGAACCGTCTGCATAACAGCATTGCACAAATTAATGTGACCGGTGAAGGGGCGATGACCTGGAGTGATGAAACCTGGACGCGCGGTGACTATCCAAGAACGCTGACGTTGTCACCGGACGGTAAATATATTTACGCAATGAATCAACGAAGCGATAACATCACCAGATTCAAGGTATCTGGCGAAAACGGCAAACTGTCATTCGTGGATGACTATGTGGCTGTGGGCAGCCCGTCACAGATGGTGATTGCGCCTTAAGCGGTGCCGCAACAGAAACAAACTCCGTTCACGACGTGTTTTGTTCGTGAACGGAGCCTCGTTGAAACGAACTGGAAGAACAATGGTGAGATTTCCCAATCAACGTCTGGCGCAGTTATTTGATGCGCTGCAAACCGAAACCCTTCCTCAGGATGAACTGGCAAAACGTCTGTCTGTTTCGACGCGCACGGTGCGTGCCGATATTACTGCGCTGAACGAAATCATCGCCGATTTTGGTGCGACGTTTGTCCACAGCCGGGGCAGCGGATATCAGTTGCGCATCGATGATGCGGCGCTGTTTTCGTCGTTACAGCAATCAACACAACGTAAACCGAACCCGACGCCGCGCACCGCCGCCGGACGGGTGAAGACGTTGCTGATCCGCTTTTTGACCTCAGCTTTTTCATTAAAGCTGGAAGATCTGGCCGATGAATGGTTTGTCAGCCGGGGAACCCTGCAAAATGATATGGCTGAGGTGAGGGAGCATCTGGCGCGCTATCACCTGAATATCGAAACCAAGCCGCGCTACGGCATGAAATTGTTCGGTGCTGAACTGGCGATCCGCGCCTGTCTGACCGATTTGCTGTTCCAGCTGGATGCCGAAGAGCAGGCGAATCCGCTGCTAAAAGCAGAAAGTCTGGAGCCGGAAGCGCTGGTGCCGCTGACGCGTTTTATGCATCAGTTGCTGACGCAGTCTTCCATTCAGCTGACGGATGAAGGCGAACAGTATCTGATCCTCTATTGCGCCGTGGCGATCAAACGCATTACCGGCGGTTATCCGCTGACCGATTTTGATGCCGAAGACGGTGATCCGGCGGTGAAGCAGGTTTCTGTGCGGCTGGCGGCGGAGCTGAAAAATCTGGTTGGTAAGGAAATTCCGGCCTCAGAGGAAGCTTATCTGCGGGTGAATATTGCCGCGCGCCGCGTCCAGCAGATTTTACCGACGGACATTAACGCCGACGACGATGAGTCGCTGGTCGATTACATTCTTTCGTACATCAATTCGCACTATAACTATGATTTGCAGGGTGATAAGCAGCTGCGAGCGGATCTGCTGACGCACATCAAAACCATGATTACGCGAGTGAAATACCAGATTAATATCCCCAATCCGCTGCTGAGCAATATCAAACAGCATTATCCGATGGCGTATGACGTCACGCTGGCGGCCGTTTCCAGCTGGGGTAAATACACGCCTTACACGCTGAGTGAGAATGAAATCGGCTTTCTGGTGCTGCATATTGGCGTCGGGCTGGAGCGGCATTACAACATTGGCTACCAGCGCCATCCGCAGGTGATGCTGGTGTGCGACACCGGCAATTCAACCATCCGTATGATCCAGGCGCAGATTAACCGTAAGTATCCTCAACTGGTGATGAAGCAGGTGGTTTCGCTGCGTGATTACGAGCAGCTGGAGCACATCGACGAAGATTTTATTATCTCCAACGCCCGTATCACCGAGAAGAATAAGCCGGTGGTGGTGCTGTCGCCGTTCCCGACCGAATACCAGATGGAGCAGCTCGGCAAGCTGGTACTCGTCGACCGCACGCGCCCGTATATGCTGGAAAAATTCTTCGACGAAAAGCACTTCATGATCGTCAATGAGCCGATGACACAGGCGGAGCTTTTTCGCCATGTTTGTTCGCAGCTTGAAGAAGAAGGGGTTGTCGATCAGGCGTTTTATCCTTCGGTGGTGGAGCGCGAGGAGATTGTCTCGACCATGCTGGGCGAAGGCATTGCGCTGCCGCATTCGCTGGGATTGCTCGCAAAGAAAACCGTGGTGATCACTTTGCTTTCGCCGCAAGGCATTGCCTGGGGCGAAGGGGAAACGGCGCACGTGATTTTCCTGCTGGCGATCAGCAAGGCGGATTACGAGGAAGCAATGGCGATTTACGATTTGTTCGTGACGTTTGTGCGGGAACGCTCGATGAGCCGTTTGCTGAGCAGTGAGAATTTTGAAAGCTTCAAGGCGATTGCTATCGACTGTTTAAGCCGCATTTAATACGGCTTAAACAGTCCGTTAACCATCAGTCTTCGTCAAAACCTGAATTAATCAGATTTACGACGGCGCTGAGAGCCTGTTCTTCATCGGGGCCGGTGGCTTCGATTTCGATTTTCTGGCCTTTCGGGGAGTCCAGCATCAGCAGTGCGATCACGCTGCTGGCTTCCGCCTCGATGCCTGTGCCGTTGCGCAGCATCACTTCTGACTCAAAACTCTGTACCAGTTCAAATAACTTCATCGCCGGACGGGCGTGCATCCCTAACCGGTTTTTGATTTCTACCGTTTGTTTAACCGTCATGATTTGCGTTTTTCCAGCGTGCGATGGCGGGACTGGACGTTCTTCCCGCGGGAACGGAAATAGTCAGCCAGCTGTTCTGCGATATACACCGAACGGTGCTTACCGCCGGTACAGCCAATGGCGACGGTCAGATAACTGCGGTTGTTGGTTTCCAGCGCGGGCAGCCATTGTTCAAGATAGCTGCGCGTCTGATAGATAAAATTATGTACTTCGGTATGACGGTCGAGGAACGCAGCGACCGGTTTGTCGAGGCCGGTCATCGGACGCAGTTTCGGATCCCAGTGCGGGTTAGGCAGGAAACGCACGTCGAAAACGTAATCCGCATCAATCGGAATACCGTGTTTGAAACCAAAGGATTCGAAGACCATGGTCAGCTCACGTTCGCGTTTGCCCAGCAGGCGCGTACGCAGCATTTCTGCCAGTTCGTGAACGGACATCTCGGAGGTGTCGATGATCAGATCCGCGGAAGAGCGCAAAGGCTCCAGCAAATCGGCTTCTTCATCGATTGCACTTTCAAGGGACAGGTTTTTGCTGGAGAGCGGGTGCAGACGACGGGTGTCGCTGTAACGGCGGATCAGGGTATTACGGTCAGCGTCGAGGAACAGCAGCTGTGGCGAGAAGCTTTCCGGCAGCTGTGACATCGCATGCTCATAAACTTCCGGTGTTTCTGGCATGTTGCGAACGTCAATGCTGACGGCCGCAGACGTATTGCGTTCAACAAGTGTCTGGGCGAGCTGCGGCAACAACACCACCGGCAGGTTATCCACACAGTAAAAACCCATGTCTTCCAATGCCCTTAGGGCAACCGACTTCCCGGAACCGGAACGGCCGCTGACAATCATCAGCACCATGGTGTCACTCCCCTGGCATTCAGTGTTCAGAATTCATTTTCCCGGCGCGCAACCGGGAATCAGTAATTTATTCGTTTTCAGTCATTATCTGGAACAGTTCTTCGTCACTTTGCGCTCCGCGCAGACGACGACACACCCCTTTATCCGCCAGCTTTTTGGCGACTAAAGACAAGGTATGTAAATGGGTTTTACATTGATCTGCCGGAACCAGCAAGGCAAAAAGCAAATCCACAGGCTGATTATCGATAGCGTCAAAAGCGATCGGCTGTTCAAGCTGAATGAACACCCCGACGGCACGTAAAGTGTCTTCTTCCAGCTTTCCGTGCGGAATAGCGATCCCGGCACCGATCCCGGTGCTGCCCATGCGTTCACGGGTCAAAATGGCGTCAAAAATCACCTGCGGTGATAAATTTAGCTGTTTGGCCGCCAGCTCACTGATGATTTCCAGTGCGCGTTTTTTGCTGGCGCAATGAACGCCGCTTTTGGTGCATTCGGCATTAAGCACCGACGTTAATTGCATTGCAGTATCGTTAATCATGTCATCTTCACTTTGGCGCTGTTTCACCCTTAAAGCTATATCGGCTCGTTTCCCGAAGGTCACAAGCCGATGCCCGAAGGTTTGTAGCACAGGGTTGGCTACATGAATGTCAGTGCTGTTTCAGTTTGTCTTTGTGCTTGTTCAACTGACGAGCCAGTTTATCAACCAGGCCGTCAATTGCCGCGTACATATCCTGATGCTCCGAGGTGGCATGCAACTCGCCTCCGTTCACATGCAAAGTGGCTTCCGCTACTTTCTGCACCTTTTCAACGCTCAACACCACATACACCTGATTTATCCGGTCGAAATACTGTTCAAGCTTAGCCAGCTTCGACGTGATGAATTCTCTCAGGGGATCCGTGATCTCAATGTGATGTCCGGTAATGTTGAGCTGCATAATGTCTTCCTTCTCTGTTGAGGTCAAACTAACTGTTTACGTTGGTTTGAGGGCGGGATGGACAAAGACTCTCGGTATTTGGCGACGGTTCGTCGTGCCACCATAATTCCCTGATCGGAAAGGAGGGTGGCTAACTTACTGTCACTGAGCGGTTTTACAGGATTCTCCGCTGCGATTAATTTCTTCACCAGCGCCCGGATCGCGGTTGACGATGCCTCGCCGCCGCTGTCTGTACTGACATGGCTGGAAAAGAAATACTTCAGTTCGAAAATTCCACGCGGGCTGTGCAGAAACTTCTGCGTCGTCACGCGTGAAATCGTCGATTCGTGCATTTCTACGGCGCTGGCGATATCGGCCAGCACCATAGGCTTCATAAATTCTTCACCCAGTTCAAAGAACGCCTGCTGCTGCTCAACGATACAGCGCGTGACTTTCAACAGCGTGTCATTACGGCTTTCCAGGCTTTTGATTAACCACTTGGCTTCCTGCAGGTTGCTGCGGATAAATTGCCCGTCGCTGTCGCTGCGCGCGGAATTGCCCATCGCGGCGTACTGCTGGTTAATCTTAAGACGCGGAATGCTGTCGGAATTCAGTTCTACCGTCCAGACACCTGACACTTTTCGCACCAGCACATCGGGGATCACGTACTCGGATTCACCGGTGTTGATCGATTGTCCCGGACGCGGATCAAGAGACTGAATCAGAAGCATCGCTCCTTTCAGTGTATCTTCTTTTAGCCGGGTTGAACGCATAAGTGCGCGGAAATCATGGTTCGCCAGCAAATCCAGATGTTCGCTGATAATCAGGCGCGCTTCGGTGATGAAAGGCGTATCTGTGGCGTACTGTGAAAGCTGGATCAGCAGGCAATCACGCAGGTCACGCGCCGCCACACCAACCGGATCAAAACGCTGCACACGTTTTAAAACGGCTTCCACTTCGTCCATGCTGACGTTGTCGTCACCGATACTTTCGAGGATGTCGTCAAGGGAAACGGTCAGATAACCGGTATCGTCTACCGCGTCGACAATGGACGTGGCAATCGCGGCATCGGTGTCGGAAAACGGCGTCAGTTCCACCTGCCACATCAGGTAATCCTGAAGCGTCTGCGTGGTTTCACCCTGATAAATTGGCAGCTCGTCGTCGCTGTAATCGTTGCCGGTGCCGGAAGGCGTGCCCGCGGTATAAATCTCGTCCCAGGTGGCGTCCAGCGGCAACTCTTCGGGCATGTCTTTCTGCTCGAGCGCTTCGCGGGTATCTAACGCTTCGTTGTCGGTGGCTTCTACCGAATCGATTTCATCATGAAGGTCGGTTTGTTCCAGCAGAGGGTTGCTCTCCAGCGCGAGTTGGATCTCCTGTTGGAGCTCAAGCGTGGACAGTTGCAACAGGCGGATGGCCTGTTGTAACTGAGGAGTCATTGCCAGTTGTTGGCTGAGTCTTAGTTGCAAACCTTGCTTCATATCTTGGTTTTATTTCCGTTGATTACAAACTGAGTAACTTCTGTCAGAGACCTCCCGTCAGACTTTACGTCGAAACGGGCACGGTTCCGGCGGCACAGATCACAGACGGAATTCTTCACCAAGATAAACGCGTTTAACCTGTTCATCAGCAAGAATGTCGGCTGGCGTGCCGTGGGCGATCAATTTCCCCTGACTGACGATATAGGCACGCTCACAAACGTCGAGCGTTTCGCGAACGTTGTGGTCAGTGATCAGTACGCCGAGGCCGCTGTCACGCAAATGCTCAATGATTTTTTTGATGTCGATGACGGAAATCGGGTCAACGCCGGCGAAAGGTTCATCCAGCAGGATAAACTTGGGATTCGCTGCCAGTGCGCGGGCAATCTCAACACGGCGACGTTCACCACCGGACAAGGACTGACCGAGGTTATCGCGCAAATGAGAAATATGGAACTCTTCCATCAGTTCATTAGCGCGATCGTTACGCTGTTCTTTGTTCAGATCATCGCGGATCTGCAGTACGGCCATCAGGTTATCAAACACGCTGAGACGACGGAAGATGGAGGCTTCCTGCGGAAGATAGCCAATGCCGCGACGGGCGCGGGTATGCAATGGCAAAAGGCTGATGTCTTCATCGTCAACGATGATACGGCCCGCATCACGTTGCACAATCCCGACGACCATGTAGAAGGTGGTGGTTTTACCCGCACCGTTTGGCCCCAGCAATCCGACGATTTCGCCGGAGTTCACCATCAGGCTGACATCTTCTACAACCTTGCGGCCTTTGTAGGCTTTTGCCAGATTCTCTGCGATTAATTTTGCCATAAAATATCAGTTACTCTTTTGGGTCGGCTGGCCGCCCGCGGCAGGCGTTTTTTGTTGCAGCTGCGAAGGAACCAGAACGGTCGTCACGCGGTTGCCTTTATCACTGAAGGCTTCCATTTGCTGTTTCTGCACCAGATAGGTAATACGGTCGCCTTTCACGTTGCTGTCGAGCTGTTCGAGGTATGCGTTACCGGTCAGGGTCACGAGATCGTTTTCCACTTCATAGCGGACTTTCTGCGCATGGCCTTTTACCGGCTTGCCGTTGTCCTGCATCTGGTAAAACGTCACCGGATTGCCGTAACCTTCCACCACTTCTTTGCCGGATACGCCCTGAGGACGGATCACGACAACTTTATCGGCTTTCACCTGAATAGTGCCTTGATTGACTACGACGTTACCGGTGAAGGTGGCCGTGTTGGTGTTCACATCCAGCGCCTGATTGGCGGAATCAATGGTGATCGGTTTCGTTGTGTCATCTTTTAAGGCGAACGCCGGAATGCTCACGGCTAACAACGAGCTGACGATCAGGAGATCACGGATTTTATTTTTTGCTTTGAATTTCATAAGAGGTCGTTACCTTTTCGATCAGCTGTGCTGTCTTATCACGCAGATTACCGCGCATTTTCATGCCGTTAGATGTAAAACCTGTGCCATAAAGCGTTACTTCATCGTCTGAGGCAACGTCCTGTGTCGTCAGGTTAACCCGGGCATTATCCGTTTTGATTCTTTGAAGCTGTGATGTCTCAGGCGTCAGGCTATCAGCCTGCACATGCCCGTAAAGATAAAGCATCTTATCCTGAGTCAACTTGGCTTTATCAGAACGCAGCACCCAGGTTGGTGTTTTATTCTTGTCAAACATGGTCGCGACCGGGTTGGTAAACCATGTCACCTGATCGGCGGCGTAGTATTTTACCTGGTCCGAAACCAGTTTATAGGTCAGGCTACCCGTTGGGTCATAGACCATCGTGACCGTGTGGGATGTCTGGTAAGTGGGATCCTGATCGTTAACGGCCTGCGGTGCGTCATCGCTGCTATCAGACAATGACCAGCCCACCAGAACCAGAACGATGGCCGTCAGAACAAGGATAATCCAAAGTTTTGTTTTACTCATATCGACAGCCCTTTGGCGTCCTCCAGCTTACCCTGCGCCAGCAGAATCAAATCACACAATTCGCGTACGGCGCCACGCCCGCCAGCGATGCGGGTAACGTAATCGGCCTTCGGCAACAGGATCGGATGTGCATCCTGAACCGCCACGGAAAGACCGACTTCGGCCATGACCGGCCAGTCAATCAGATCATCCCCGATATAAGCCACTTCTTCGGCCCGCAGGGACAGTGTATCTAACAGTTCGCGGAAGGCCAAAAGCTTATCCGATTGCCCCTGATACAAGTGGCGGATACCGAGGGTTTTAGCGCGATCTTCCAGTAATTTTGCATTGCGGCCTGTAATAATCGCGACCTCAATGTCAGATGTCAGCAGGCAACGGATACCGTAACCGTCGCGAACGTTAAAACTTTTTAGCTCTTCGCCCTGATTTCCCATGTAGATCAGGCCGTCGGACATGACGCCGTCCACATCGCAAATCAGCAGGCGAACGGCTTTGGCGCGTTCCAGCACGTGGGCGCTGACCGGACCGTAGCAGGTCTCCACCAGGGCTGCGCTATTACTCATTCGGGCTATTCCTCAATTAGACTACGCCAGCGCGCAGCATATCGTGCATATGTAACACACCTAACAACTGGTCACCATCAGCAACCATTACGCAGGTAATGTGTTTTTCCTGCATCAGATTCAGTGCGTCAACCGCCAGAAGCGAAGGGCGAACACGGATCCCGCCGGTCGTCATCACCTCGGCAATCGCCGCATTATTAATGTTCACGCCCATATCAAAGATGCGGCGTAAATCACCATCGGTAAAGATCCCTTCGATTTTCATCAAATCGTTGCAGATGACCGTCATGCCCAGATTTTTGCGAGTGATTTCCAGAAGGGCATCGCGCAAAGACGCATCACGGCTGACGTGCGGGATTTCATCGCCGGTGTGCATGATATCGCTGACGCGCAACAAGAGCTTGCGACCCAGTGCTCCGCCGGGGTGAGAAAGGGCGAAATCTTCAGGGGTGAATCCGCGGGCTTCAAGCAGGGCCACTGCCAGCGCATCGCCCATAACCAATACCGCCGTGGTGCTGCTGGTCGGTGCCAGACCCAGCGGGCAGGCTTCTTTCGGCACACGGACGCAAAGATGCACATCGGCGGCTTTGCCCATCGTGCTTTCCGGATTGGACGTCATGCAGATAAGCGTAATGCTCAGCCGTTTCAGCACCGGGATCAGCCCCAGAATTTCATGCGCTTCGCCGGAATTGGAAATCAGGATAACGATGTCCTGCTTTGATACCATGCCCAGATCGCCGTGACTGGCTTCACCCGGGTGGACAAAAAATGCCGGAGTCCCGGTACTGGCAAATGTGGCGGCCATCTTGCGGCCAATATGACCCGATTTGCCCATACCCATCACGACGACTTTTCCGGTGCAACCGAAGATTTTTTCGCACGCACGGGTAAAATCACCGTTAATGTATTGATCTAACTGCTCAAGTCCTTCACGTTCTGTTTTCAGCACATCACGCCCGACGGCCTGGAAATCAAAGTCGGAGGCGAAGGTAAAGTTAGCCATAGTCAATTCCTGACAGAGTTCAGAAGGCGATGCTGTCCGGTAACAGGAACAGCACCGCCATATAGGCGATAAATCCGCACAGCAATAATGCTCCGGCCAGATGCCCGATCCGGTGTTTGCGCATCAGGCACAAACCGGAAAGCACCACGCTGACCGCCAGCATCACCCAGTAGTCGCGGTGAAACGCATCCGGGTTGAACGAACCCGGTGCCACCAGTGCGGGTAATCCCAGCACCAGGCAAGTGTTAAAAATATTGGCGCCGATGATATTGCCCAGCGCGATATCATCTTCACCTTTAATCGCACCGGCGATAAACGTTGCCAGTTCCGGCAGGCTGGTGCCGATAGCGATGACCGTCAGACCAATCACCAGTTCGCTCACGCCTAAATATCGTGCAATCACTGTACTGTTGTCGACAATCATGCCTGACGCCAGTGGCATGATAATAAAGCCCAATGCCAGCCACAGAAATGCCACAGTGTTGCTGCTGTCTTGCGGAAGTTCAGACATTTGCTCGTACGTCAGCGTGTCCAGCCCTTCTTTTTCAGCCGCCCGGGCGATTTTAATCACCAGCATCATAAACGCGGCGGCACTGGCCAGCAGTAAAACGCCATCGAGCCGGCTGAGTTCCCCGTCACTGAGCAGAAAACCGCACAGCGCTGTGACCAGTAACAATAGAGGGAGTTCGCGGCGTAATATATCAGAACGAACGGAAAGTGGATGAATCAGGGCGGCACCGCCCAAAATCAGAAGAATATTAATGATATTCGAACCAATTGCGTTTCCAACGGCCAAATCCATTTGATCGTTGATGGCGGCGGTGGTGGAAACCACCAGCTCAGGCAGTGATATGCCCACGCCGACGACGGTCATGCCAATCACCAGTGGCGGCATGCCCAGCGAGCGTGCCAGCACAGCGGCTCCGTACACCAGACGATCGGCGGCGTAAACAAGCAGTAACAGGCCGACAATCATCAGTACGATAGCGAGAAGCATGAAACATCCTTTATTGGGTATAATGCGAGGTTCGTCGCCTTGAAAGGCAGGCGATTCCTTCGTCAACATGAGCTAAGGCGACATTTTGTCTGAAAACGCGGCCAGCAGGTTCCTGTATGTTAGACGATGAAGGCTTTTAATTTAAAATGGTAATTCGTTGATTTTGACCGTCTGTGACGGAAAAGTAAATCGATGGCAACTTTGGTAACGAAAGCGGGGTAAGTTTTTGTAAAAATACCAAAGTTATACGACGCCCCACCCGGGTCAGACGTATTCTTAGCGAAAGCATTCCGAAGGGATAAACTGAATGAGTCAAAGCGAATCGAATCTGGTTGAGATCAAAGGCATGAGTTTCGTGCGCGGCGATCGTCCCATTTTCGAAGAGATAAACATGACCGTGCCGAAAGGCAAAGTCACCGCCATTATGGGGCCTTCGGGGATCGGTAAAACGACGCTCCTGCGTCTTATCGGCGGCCAGCTTACGCCGGATAAAGGTGAAATCTGGTTCGACGGAGACAACATTCCTGCGCTGTCACGCCGAAAACTTTACGAATCACGCAAAAAAATGAGCATGCTGTTTCAGTCCGGTGCATTGTTTACCGACCTCAATGTGTTCGAAAATGTCGCGTTCCCGTTACGTGAGCACAGTAAATTACCGGAAGAACTGCTGCGCAGTACCGTGACCATGAAGCTCGAAGCCGTCGGGCTGCGTGGTGCCGGTGAACTGATGCCTGCGGAATTATCCGGCGGCATGGCGCGTCGTGTCGCGCTGGCGCGTGCCATTGCCCTTGACCCTGAACTCATCATGTTTGATGAGCCTTTCGTGGGGCAGGATCCGATCACGATGGGCGTGCTGGTCAAACTGATCGACGAGCTGAACCATGCGCTGGGCGTGACCTGTATTGTGGTTTCCCATGACGTACCTGAAGTGCTGAGCATTGCGGATTACGCGTATATTGTTGCAGCACAACATGTTATTGCTGAAGGAACGCCCGAGGAGCTGCAAAATAATCCTGATCCGCGGGTTCGTCAGTTCCTTGATGGTATTGCCGACGGACCGGTGCCTTTCCGTTTCCCTGCCGGTGATTACAAAACCGAGCTGCTCGGATGATGGAGTACCCATGTTAATTAAGGCATTAGCCTCAGTCGGGCGCAGCGGGATAAACACCTGTGCGTCCTTTGGCCGTGCCGGTTTAATGCTCTTCCGGGCATTAGTCGGTAAGCCGCAATTTGCCAAGCAATGGCCGCTGCTGATAAAGCAACTCTACAGCGTTGGCGTGCTTTCTCTGTTAATCATTCTGGTTTCCGGGTTGTTCATCGGCATGGTTCTGGGGTTGCAGGGATATCTTATTTTGACCACGTACAGCGCCGAAGCCAGTCTGGGCATGATGGTGGCGTTGTCGTTATTGCGTGAGCTTGGTCCGGTCGTGACCGCGCTGCTGTTTGCCGGGCGTGCGGGTTCTGCGTTAACCGCTGAACTGGGTCTGATGAAAGCCACTGAGCAAATCTCCAGTCTGGAAATGATGGCGATTGATCCGCTGCGCCGCGTTGTGGCACCGCGCTTCTGGGCCGGTCTGATTTCCATGCCCCTGCTGACGGCGATTTTCGTTGCCGTCGGGATTTGGGGCGGTTCACTGGTTGGCGTGGACTGGAAGGGGATCGACAGCGGTTTCTTCTGGTCTGCGATGCAAACTGCCGTAGACTGGCGGACAGATTTGCTTAACTGCCTGATTAAAAGCCTTGTTTTCGCTATCACCGTGACCTGGATTGCGTTGTTCAATGGCTATGATGCGATCCCGACATCCGAAGGGATCAGCCGGGCAACGACACGTACTGTGGTGCATTCGTCACTGGCGGTGCTGGGATTGGATTTTGTGCTGACAGCACTGATGTTTGGAAATTAAACCATGCAAACGAAAAAGAGTGAGATTTGGGTTGGCGCATTTTTAATCATCGCGTTGATTGCGGTGGTCTTTTTGTGCCTGAAAGTGGCTGACATCCGTTCTATCGGTTCGGATCCGACTTACCGTATTTCTGCGGACTTCGACAATATCGGTGGCCTGAAAAGCGGCTCGCCGGTGAAAGTTGGCGGTGTGGTGATCGGTCGCGTCAGCAGCATTACGCTGGATAAAAATTATTCTCCGCGAGTGGAAATGGATATCGACCAGAAATACAACCAGATCCCAAGCACCAGTACGCTGGCTATCCGTACCTCGGGTTTACTGGGTGAACAATTCCTGGCGCTGAACATTGGATTTGAAGACCCGGAGATGGGAACGACTATCCTTAAAAACGGTGGCGTCATTCAGGACACGAAATCCGCACTGGTTCTCGAAGACCTGATTGGCCAGTTCCTTTATAAAAGCGGCGACGGCAAGGCTGACCCTGATGCAGCGGCTGCTCCGGCAGCAACTGAAGGGAATGCCGCACCTGCACCTGACGCTAATACGGCGCCACAGCCGGCTGCCCATTAAGAATTGCTATCACGGATTCTCCATAAAAGAGGAAAATAAGTATGTTTAAACGTTTAGTGATCGCTGCACTGCTGGTGGTGATGGCTCCGCTGGCCAACGCCGCTGTGGATAAAACCAATCCTTACAGCGTGATGAATGAAGCGGCGAATAAAACCTTCACCCGCCTGAAAACCGAACAGCCTAAAATCAAGCAGGATCCTAACTACCTGCGCCAGATCGTTCGTGATGAACTGCTGCCGTACGTGCAGATTAAATATGCCGGTGCGCTGGTATTAGGCCGCTATTACCAGCAGGCAACGCCTGCACAACGTGACGCATACTTTGCGGCGTTCTCTGAATATTTGCAGCAGGCCTATGGTCAGGCACTGGCGATGTACAACGGCCAGAGCTACACCGTGCAGCCTGAACAGTCTTATGCGGACAAAGATATCATCGCTATCCGCGTCACCATCACCGATCCCAATGGCCGTCCGCCAGTACGTCTGGATTTCCAGTGGCGTAAAAATAGCCGCACCGGTGAATGGCAGGCATATGACATGATTGCAGAAGGCGTGAGCATGATTTCGACCAAGCAGAACGAGTGGGCGGACATCCTGCGTCAGAAAGGCATCGATGGCCTGACTGCCCGTCTGAAACAAGCCGCTGCTCAGCCGATCACACTGGATAAGCAATAATGAGTGAAGCTCTGCGCTGGGAATCGCAGCCGCCGCGACTGACCTTGCAGGGTGAGTTGGATCGCGAAACGCTGGTGGCTTTTTGGGATGCGCGTAAAAAACTGATGTCCGGCGTGACCACTCTGGACGTGTCCGGGCTTGAACGCGTGGATTCTTCGGGCCTGGCGCTGTTAGTGCATCTGCGCGAAGAAGCCAGCCAGCAGGGGAGGGCGCTGACCATCGCAGGCATTACCTACCGGCTGCATACGCTGATTGCGTTATATAATCTTCAGGACATTATCCCGACTGACTCACTGGCAAATAAGTGAACAGTTACGGGAGGTTAGGCGGTGTGATGTAAATCGTTGCCTTAATGTCCACAAAGCCCCTGTGCGAAACTCTTCCTCAGGGGCTTTTTCGTGGTTTAAGATTTGGTCCGATCCCTATAAGATATCGGGCTGTTATGATTCTTCAGAAGAATAGATCCCTATGGAAACGAGTGAAATTAAAGAAGTGCTGATGAACGCGTTGGCACTGGATGAAGCCCACATTACTGGCGATGGCAGTCATTTTCAGGCCATTGTCGTTGGTGCGATGTTTGATGGCATGAGCCGCGTGAAAAAACAGCAGACCGTTTACGCCCCGCTGATGGAATACATCGCCGACAATCGAATTCATGCGCTGTCTATTAAGGCTTATACCCCGGAAGAATGGGCGCGTGACCGTAAACTGAGCGGTTTATAAGACTGCCGGAGCGCCGGCAGCTTCCTCGTATTTAATCAGAGTTGAAATTTAAGAGAGCAGTCATAATGGATAAATTTCGTGTACAGGGTGGGACTCGTCTGAGTGGCGAAGTTACTATCTCTGGTGCAAAAAATGCCGCACTTCCTATTTTGTTTGCCGCACTGCTTGCTGAGGAACCTGTTGAACTCCAGAACGTTCCTCACCTGAAAGACATCGATACCACTATCAAATTACTGAACCAGTTAGGCACCAAAATCGAACGCAACGGTTCTGTGTTCGTGGATGCCAGCGCGGTCAATGAGTTTTGTGCGCCGTATGATCTGGTGAAAACCATGCGTGCCTCCATCTGGGCTCTCGGTCCTTTGGTGGCGCGTTTTGGTCGTGGTGAAGTTTCCCTGCCGGGCGGCTGTGCGATCGGCGCGCGCCCTGTTGACCTGCACATTACCGGCCTGGAACAGCTCGGTGCGACTATTGTGCTGGAAGAAGGTTATGTAAAAGCATCCGTTGATGGCCGTCTGAAAGGCGCGCATATCGTGATGGACAAAGTCAGCGTGGGCGCCACCGTGACCATCATGAGCGCAGCGACCTTGGCGGAAGGCACGACCATTATCGAAAACGCCGCGCGTGAGCCGGAGATTGTCGATACCGCTAATTTCCTTAACACGCTCGGTGCAAAAATCACCGGTGCGGGTACCGATAAGATCACCATCGAAGGCGTCGCACGTCTGGGTGGCGGTGTTTACCGTGTTGTTCCTGACCGTATCGAAACCGGGACTTTCCTGGTTGCAGCGGCTATTTCCGGTGGCAAAATTACCTGCCGTGAAGCCCGTCCTGACACGCTGGATGCTGTACTCGCAAAACTGCGTGAAGCCGGTGCCGATATCGAAGTGGGCGAAGACTGGATCAGTCTCGACATGCATGGCAAACGCGCTAAAGCAGTCAACTTCCGCACTGCGCCGCATCCGGGCTTCCCGACTGATATGCAGGCACAATTCAGCCTGCTGAATCTGGTGGCGGAAGGTACCGGTGTGATTACCGAAACTATCTTCGAAAACCGCTTCATGCACATCCCTGAGCTTATCCGTATGGGCGCTCATGCTGAAATCGAAGGCAGCACCCTGATTTGCCACGGCGTTGAGAAACTGTCTGGCGCGCAGGTAATGGCGACGGATTTACGCGCGTCTGCCAGCCTGGTTCTGGCCGGTTGCATCGCAGAAGGCGTGACTGTCGTTGACCGTATTTATCACATCGATCGTGGCTACGAGCGCATCGAAGATAAACTGCGTCAACTCGGCGCCAAAATTGAGCGTTTCAAAGGCGAGTAAACTTTACGCCGCGCGCATTAAAAAAGCCGGAAGGGGAAACCTTTCCGGCTTTTTTCTTTATCTGTTCAACGGTTACGTAAATCAGTGTTCAGGATACTCCTGCACGGTGACCTGCAATGTCAGCTTCTGCCCGTTGCGCATAATCTCAACCGGAATCACCGTACCAGGGCGGACTTCAGCCACCTGATCCATGGTTTCGATGGCGGAAATCGCAGGCTTATTATTCACGTTAACAATTACATCGCTGACCTGCATTCCCGCATTCGCCGCCGGGCCGTTAGCGGTTACTTCGTTAACCACAATTCCCTGAATATGATCCAGCCCGTTGTTCGGCCCGTGCAGTGGCGAAACTTCACGCCCGCTGATGCCGATATACCCGCGAATGACGCGACCATCGCGGATGAGCTTGCCCATCACCTTGGTCGCCAGCGCAGTCGGGATGGCAAAGCCAATGCCTTCCGGGGTCGCGCCATCGTTGCTCTGGTCAAAGGACAGGGTATTGATCCCCATCAGCTCGCCCAGTGAGTTGACCAGCGCACCGCCGGAGTTGCCCTGGTTGATCGAAGCATCGGTTTGCAGGAAATTCTGACGGCCGGAAGGGCTGAGGCCAATACGACCGGTGGCACTGATAATACCCTGCGTCACGGTCTGGCCGAGGTTGTAAGGATTTCCGATTGCCATGACCACATCGCCAACGTGCGGCGTTCTGCGCGGGTTAATCGGAATTACCGGCAAGTTGCCGGCGTTGATTTTGAGAACGGCCAGATCGGTCAGGCTGTCTGAACCCACCAGCAGGGCTTCAAAAACGCGGCCATCCTGCAGGGCAACAATAATCTGGTCGGCATTATTCACCACATGTTTGTTGGTGAGGATATAACCGTTGTCATTCATGATCACGCCGGAACCCAGCGTGCGGATCGCCAGCTCGTTTTGCGAACTGTTGCCCATATTACGGTTATAAACATTCACAACCGCAGGCGCTGCATGACGGACACCGCCGTTAAAGCTGACAGGCTGTTCGCTGTCCTGATTGAAATTACGGTTAAATATCGGTTCTGAGATGTTTTTACGCAACATAGGGACCGCCGCCAGCAAAATGCCAGCGACAATCAGGCCGATAACAGCAGATCTCAATAGCTTAACAAACATGGATATATGGGGTGCGAGAGGAAAAGTGACTGAAGGATAGCATGAGTTAATCGGACGCAGCAGCATCTGCATCCGATTTTCAACGCATTACGGCATGAATAAATAGATATTTTGACCTTTACGCAAAATACTCAGCGCGATCAGGTCGGGTTTGCTTTCGAGGATTTTGCGGAATGCCGCCAGATTCTCGAGAGGCTCACGGTTTACGCCGATAATGACATCGTCTTTCTCAAGGCCGATCTGATCCGCTGGCGTGCCTTTTTTCACGTCATCGACATGAACGCCTTTGGTGTTCTTATCGGCCGGGTCACTCAACGTGACGCCCTGAAGTGCCGGATTGAGTTTCTCAATGCTGACTTCCACCGCCGGGCTTTTATCCAGCGTGACGCTGACGGTCATTGGTTTGCCGTCGCGCAATAAACCGATTTGCATAGTGACGCCTGGCCCCGCGGTCCCGACTTTCGCCCGCAATTCAGCGAAACTGCTCAGGGTTTTGCCTTGCAGCGTCACCAGAACGTCACCGGATTTAATGCCCGCTTTCGCCGCAGCCGAATCAGGCAGAACTTCGTTGACGAAAGCCCCGCGCTGGCTGTCCAGCTTAAATGCCTGAGCCAGTTCTGGTGTCATTTCGCTGCCACGAATCCCCAGCAGACCGCGCCTCACTTCGCCGAATTCGATCAACTGATGACTGAGATTTTTGGCCATGTTAACCGGAATGGCAAAACCGATGCCGACGCTGCCGCCCTGCGAGGAAATAATGGCGGTGTTAATACCAATCAGTTCACCTTTCAGGTCAAGCAATGCGCCGCCGGAGTTACCGCGGTTAATCGAAGCATCTGTCTGGATAAAGTTTTCCAGCCCTTCAAGATTCAGGCCGCTGCGACCCAGCGCCGAAACAATGCCGGATGTGACGGTCTGGCCGAGGCCAAACGGGTTACCCACGGCAATCGCAAAATCGCCGACGCGAAGGTTATCGGAATCGGCCATCGTAATTTGGGTCAGATTTTTGGCATCAATCAGCTGGATCACGGCAATATCCGACTGATCGTCTTTGCCGATAAGTTTGGCTTTGTATTCGCGACCGTCGTTAAGCTGAACGCTGATTTTATCGGCGTTATTCACCACATGGTTGTTGGTAAGCACGTAGCCTTTTGCCGCATCAATAATGACGCCAGAACCCAGCCCTTCGAAAGGCTGCGGCCCGGTATTCGGCTCAGGATCTTGCTGACCGAAGAAGAATTTATATTCCGGAGGAACGTCCGCACTCGGCGGCTGCGTGCCGGAAACCTGAACGCCAACCACAGCGGGCAGCACTTTTTCAAGCACCGGAGCCAGGCTGGGCAGGGGCTGTCCCTGAACTTCCGTAGGTAAAGCAGCACTCGCCATAGGCGCAGAAGCGAAAGTTAATCCAAGGCTAACAGCTAACACACTGAGCAAAAATGACTTTTTCTTCATCACGATAACTCTCTCGCTTTCTGTAATGGACGTCAGTTAGGAACAATAGAACAGTGATTCACAGCACGGGAAGGATCAGGTCAGAAGAACGGCACATGCATGAAACATGCGCCGTTATAAGCACCGGTGCCGTGGATCGCACCGGTTAATGACGTCTGTTATTTACGAACCGGACGCTCGCCGCGCAGCAGACCTGATGCGCCGTCAGAATAATCGCGTGGCATCTGAACCGGAACCTGATCGTTATCGGCTTCAGACCCTGTCAGACGGTAGTTGAACGGATTATCCTGCTCAGGCATATCCGGCAGAAGGTTGTTAGAACTTTTTGCCATATGCTGATAAAGCTGACGGTAATCAGTCGCCATGTTATCAAGCAACTCGGCGCTGCGGGCAAAGTGGCCCACCAGTTCCTGACGATACTCATCGAGTTCTGCCTTGCTTTTCTCCAGCTCGTTTTTCATGACTTGTTGATCACGTAATTTACGATTACCAAAGCGCATCGCCACCGCACCAATCGCGATACCGACCACTAATCCAATGAGTGCATACTCCCAGGTCATAATGACTCCTATTTTGACTTCGTTGTCCCGCAGGGCTTTTTCACGTAACTTTTATGACTTAACTTTTTTTGACAATGGTTTTAACGTAATTGTCACACGAATTCGTCATGCAATAGCTCCACTATAACCGTTAACCTTGTCAGAGTGGAATCCTGCCGGGAAAATCACTGCCACCTGTCGTTTTTTTCATACACAGACAGCAGGGAAATGCGGCGAACCCACGGCAAAAAAGCAGCTAAACAACGTGAAAAACGTAAATTTTTTTTCTCAGGGACGTTAACTACGATGCAACCCAAATCACCCCTTACCCTTTATCAGAGTGCAGTTGATGCCGGTGAGTTCCAGCCGGATGCCGTTCAGAAGCAGGCCGTAGCGCAGCTGGATGTTATTTATCAGGCGCTTTCCGCTCTGCCAGCGTCGGCGCCTGCTACGGCAGCACGCGGTGGCTTGCTGGGGCGTTTGTTCGGCAAAGCGCCGGTAAAAACAGCCCAACGCCCGGTTCAGGGCCTTTATATGTGGGGCGGTGTCGGGCGCGGTAAAACCTGGCTGATGGATTTGTTTTTCCACAGTCTGCCCGGCGAACGCAAACTGCGCCTGCACTTCCACCGTTTTATGCTGCGTGTGCATGAAGAACTGACGCAGCTTCAGGGGCAGGAAGATCCGCTGGAAGTGATCGCGGATAAATTCAAAGCCGAAACTGATGTCCTGTGTTTCGATGAGTTTTTTGTCTCGGATATTACCGACGCGATGCTGCTGGCGACGCTGTTGCAGGCCTTATTTGCACGCGGTATCACGCTGATTGCGACGTCTAACATTCCGCCTGATCAGCTTTACCGTAACGGGTTGCAGCGCGCGCGTTTCCTGCCCGCCATCGATCTGATTAAAGAATACTGTGACGTGCTGAATGTGGATGCAGGTATTGATTATCGTCTACGCACATTAACGCAGGCGAATTTGTGGCTGTCTCCGGCGGGCCCGGAAGCGACGGTGGCGATGCAAAGCATGCTGGGGAAACTGACCGGCAATCACAGCGGAGATTCTGGTGCTGAACCGGTCATGCTGGAAGTGAATCACCGGCCGTTGCAGGCGCTCGCGGCGATAGACGGCGTTTTGGCGGTAGAATTTCATACCTTGTGTGAAGAGGCGCGCAGCCAGCTTGACTATATTGCGCTGTCGAAAATCTATCACAGCGTATTGCTACATAACGTTCCGGTGATGGCTGCTGACAGCGAGAATGCGGCGCGGCGTTTTCTGGCGCTGGTTGATGAGTTCTATGAACGTCATGTGAAACTGGTGATTTCAGCGGCGGTGCCGATGTTTGAGATTTATCAGGGCGAACGGCTGAAGTTTGAATACCAGCGCTGTTTGTCACGCCTTCAGGAGATGCAAAGCGAGGAATATCTCAAACGTCCGCATCTGCCCTGATTATGGATTGGTTATTATTCGCCCGATTTGTGATATAAAAGCGTCTGCCGGTTATGCAAAGTGAACCCTCCGGGCGACGTGAGGGAAATCTTTCTTTTTGTCGAAAAAGGGTTCGATCTTTGCAGAGGACTTCTCTATAATCTTGCGACCCCACGTTACTACAAAGTTTTTTTCCCGAAACTTTATAAGTGCCAGCATTGGCTATTCGAAGGGGTAGGTTTGCTGGACGATGGTCGTGTGAACCTCAAATACTTATTTTATAAACAAGTAAGCGTTCGGGTGTTCGCCAACGTGTAACTTTAATTGGGTAAGCTTTTAATGAAAACTTTTACAGCTAAACCGGAAACCGTACAACGTGACTGGTTCGTAGTTGACGCTACCGGCAAGACCTTAGGTCGCCTGGCCACTGAACTGGCCCGCCGTCTGCGTGGCAAACATAAAGCGGAATACACTCCGCACGTTGATACTGGTGATTACATCATCGTTCTGAACGCAGAAAAAGTTGCTGTAACCGGCAACAAGCGTAACGACAAGATTTATTACCATCACACCGGCCACATCGGTGGTATCAAGCAAGCGACCTTTGAAGAGATGATCGCTCGCCGTCCTGAACGCGTGATCGAGCTCGCGGTTAAAGGCATGTTGCCAAAGGGCCCGTTGGGTCGTGCAATGTACCGTAAAATGAAAGTTTACGCGGGTAACGAGCACACTCATGCGGCGCAACAACCGCAAGTTCTTGACATTTAATTCGGGATTATAGGCAATGGCTGAAAATCAATACTACGGCACTGGTCGCCGCAAAAGCTCCGCCGCTCGTGTTTTCATCAAACCGGGTAGTGGTAACATCGTAATTAACCAGCGTAGCCTGGAACAGTACTTTGGTCGTGAAACTGCCCGCATGGTAGTTCGTCAACCACTGGAACTGGTCGACATGGTTGAGAAATTCGACCTGTACATCACCGTTAAAGGTGGTGGTATCTCCGGTCAAGCTGGTGCTATCCGTCACGGTATCACCCGTGCACTGATGGAATATGACGAAAATCTGCGTGGCGAACTGCGTAAAGCAGGCTTCGTAACTCGCGATGCTCGTCAGGTTGAACGTAAGAAAGTCGGTCTGCGTAAAGCACGTCGTCGTCCTCAGTTCTCCAAACGTTAATTTTCTGCTGCTTATGCAGCTCAGTGCTTCGGCACGAAAATCAGCGTCAAAAACCCGGTGTTTCACCGGGTTTTTTTATGCCCACTATTCCGATTTTTCGGAAGAAAAGATCTCCTGACACACAATTCACCATGAAATCGTCTCAGCGTCCCCCACAGCGTGCGTAAAATCTGGTAAACTATCACACACTTTTGTGCCTGTTCGCCGAGCAGTTGACGTTGCCGCGCTTCCTGGCTGGGTTCGCCTTGCCAATGGTTGTCTATGAAACTACGGGACAAAAACTGCAGGCTGGCGATAACTCGCTGTAATATTCTAGATAAACTTGGAGGTTTTCATGGCTGTCGCTGCCAACAAACGTTCGGTAATGACGCTGTTTTCCGGCCCGACCGACATTTTTAGCCATCAAGTACGTATCGTACTGGCGGAAAAAGGTGTCAGTGTCGAGATCGAGCAGGTTGAGATGGATCACCTGCCGCAGGATCTTATTGACCTCAACCCTTATCGCACCGTGCCAACGCTGGTCGATCGTGAGCTGACGCTGTTCGAATCCCGCATCATCATGGAATATCTTGATGAGCGTTTCCCGCATCCACCACTGATGCCGGTTTATCCGGTTGCCCGTGGCGAGAGCCGTCTGATGATGCACCGTATCGAAAACGACTGGTATTCTCTGATGCGTCAAATCGAGCAAGGTTCTGCGACCGAAGCGGATGCTGCGCGTAAACAACTTCGCGAAGAGTTGCTGGCGATTGCGCCAATCTTCTCCTACATGCCTTACTTCAAAAGCGAAGAGTTCAGCCTGGTCGATTGCTACCTGGCTCCGTTGCTGTGGCGTTTGCCAGAACTGGGCATCGAGCTGTCAGGTGCCGGTTCTAAAGAGCTGAAAGGTTATATGACTCGCGTCTTTGAGCGTGATGCATTCCTGGCTTCCCTGACCGAACCCGAGCGCGAAATGCGTTTGCATACCCGAGGTTAAGGTATGGAGATGACCGACATGTCTCCGCGTCGCCCTTATCTGTTGCGGGCTTTTTATGACTGGTTGCTCGACAACCAGTTAACCCCGCATCTGGTGGTTGACGTGACGATGCCTGGCGTGATGGTGCCGATGGAGTTTGCGCGTGACGGACAAATTGTTCTGAACGTTGCGCCGCGCGCTGTCGGCAATCTCGAACTGGGCAACGACGATGTACGCTTCAATGCACGTTTTGGTGGCGTACCGCGTAACGTTTTTGTACCGATCGCCGCCGTTCTGGCAATTTATGCCCGTGAGAACGGAGCCGGTACCATGTTCGAGCCTGAACCTGCTTATGAAGCCGAAGGCGCCTTTGCTGGCGATCTGAGTGTGGAAGAGCCGACAGAGCCGACCATGTCAGTCATTGACGGCGATTTGCCAGATGTGGCTGAAGAAGATCCGGATGATGAGCCGCCGGCTCCGCCACGTGGTGGTCGCCCGGCCCTACGCGTTGTGAAATAACACCGCGCTTCTGATGTCGTCCAGCCAAAACCCTGCGTTGTTACGCGGGGTTTTTTATTGCCTGAATTCGGCGACGGGTATCACCGTATCCCATAAAAAAGGCCGCTTTCGCGGCCTTCGTGAAGGGCAAAATGAAATTACACTTCGAGGTAGTTCATGATGCCTTCTGCGGCCTTGCGGCCTTCAGCGATCGCCGTTACCACCAGATCAGAACCGCGAACGGCATCGCCACCGGCGAAGATTTTCGGGTTGCTGGTCTGGAAAGCGTTGTCGCTGCCTTCCGGAGCCACAATGCGTCCGGATGAATCGAGTTCTACGTCGTGCGACGCCAGCCATTCCATTTTGTGAGGGCGGAAACCAAATGCCATCACCACGGCATCGGCTTCCATCACATGCTCTGAACCGGCCACGATTTCCGCACGGCGGCGGCCAGCAGCATCTGGCGCACCGAGTTCAGTACGAGCCATCCGCACACCACACACACGGCCAGAATCGTTCAGTTCAATGCTCAGCGGTTGCAGGTTGAATTTGAAATCAACGCCTTCTTCGCGCGCATTCTTCACTTCGCGACGTGAACCCGGCATGTTCTCTTCATCACGACGGTACGCACAAGTGACGTGCGTTGCGCCCTGACGGATTGAAGTACGCACACAGTCCATCGCGGTGTCACCACCGCCCAGCACCACGACGCGTTTCTTATCCATCGTGATGTAAGGCTCTTCCTGACTGTCGTCGTAGCCCATCAGCTGTTTGGTGTTAGCGATGAGGAAAGGCAGGGCGTCGTAAACACCCGGTGCATCTTCATTCTGCAGGCCACCGCGCATGGACTGATAAGTCCCAACGCCGAGGAAGACAGAATCATATTCTGCCAGCAAGGCTTCCATCGTGATGTCCTTGCCGACTTCCGTATTGAGCTGGAACTCAATACCCATCTCGGTGAAGATTTCACGACGCTTGGTCATCACTGATTTTTCCAGCTTGAAGGCTGGAATACCGAATGTCAGCAAACCGCCGATTTCCGGATGACGATCGTAAACCACCGCTTTCACGCCGTTACGGGTCAGCACATCAGCACAGGCCAGACCTGCCGGACCTGCACCGATAATCGCCACACGTTTGCCGGTTGGCTGCACGTGAGACATATCCGGACGCCAGCCCATTTCGATCGCTTTATCGTTGATGTAGCGCTCGATGTTACCAATGGTCACCGCACCGAATTCATCATTCAGGGTGCAGGAACCTTCGCACAGTCGGTCCTGCGGGCAGACACGCCCGCAAACTTCCGGCAGGCTGTTGGTCTGGTGCGCGAGGTCGGCGGCTTCCATGATGCGACCTTCGTTTGCCAGCTTCAGCCAGTTCGGAATGTAGTTATGTACCGGACATTTCCATTCACAGTAAGGGTTACCACAAGACAGGCAGCGGTCTGCCTGCGATGCGGCCTGAGTTGCTGAGAACGGCTCGTAAATTTCCACAAACTCAATTTTACGGATCTTCAGCGCTTTTTTCGGCGGATCAACACGCTGTAAGTCGACAAATTGATAAACGTTTTGACTCATCTTAACCTCTTACTGCGCTTGTACCCGCAGCTCAGCTGCGGAACGACTACGGTGACCCAACAATGCTTTGACATCACTGGACTTCGGTTTTACCAGGGCAAATTTAGGCGCCCATTCCGGCCAGTTCGCCAAAATCTCTTCACCACGGGTCGATGCGGTCAACTGTACGTGTTCGATGATCAAACCGCGCAGATGCTCTTCATGGATAGCCAGATCGGCCACTTCCAGGACTTCAACCAGTTCCGGGTTAACGCGTTTGCGGAATTCGCCGTCTTCATCAAGAACGTAAGCGAAGCCACCGGTCATGCCTGCCCCGAAGTTGACGCCGGTGCGGCCCAGCACACATACAATGCCGCCGGTCATATATTCACAACCGTTATCGCCAATGCCTTCGACTACGGTGATAGCACCGGAGTTACGCACGGCGAAACGCTCGCCTGCACGGCCAGCCGCGAACATCTTGCCGCCGGTTGCGCCGTAAAGGCAGGTGTTACCGATGATGCTGGCTTCATGGCTGCGGAACGCTGAACCGATTGGCGGACGAATAGCTATACGGCCACCGGCCATGCCTTTGCCCACGTAGTCGTTCGCGTCGCCGGTCAGCATTAAATCGACGCCGCCTGCGTTCCAGACACCGAAGCTCTGACCTGCGGTGCCGTTGAAGTTAATACGCACCGGATCTGCCGCCATACCCTGATCGCCATGCTTTTCAGCAATCGCACCGGACAATGTGGCACCAACTGAACGGTCAGTGTTGCGGATATCGAAGTAGAACGCTTTGCTCTGCTTAGAATCGATATGTGGCGCAGCCTGTTCCAGAATGTCTTTGTTCAGCTGGCCTTTGTCGAACGCCGGGTTGCCTTCGGTGCAGTACACCGCTTTGCCTTCGTGCGGCGTCGCTGTTGCCAGCATCGCGGACAGATCCAGATTGTTTTGTTTTGCTGTGAAGCCATCGAGTTCGGTGAGCAGATCGGTACGACCAATCAGATCCACCAACTGGCTGACACCCAGTTCTGCCATGATTTCACGGGTTTCCTGCGTGATGAACCTGAAGTAGTTCGTCACACGCTCTGGCAGGCCGTGATAATGGTTACGACGCAGTTTGTCATCCTGAGTTGCCACACCCGTTGCGCAGTTATTCAGGTGGCAAATACGTAGGTATTTACAACCCAGCGCCACCATCGGGCCGGTACCGAAACCGAAGCTTTCAGCGCCAAGGATTGCCGCTTTGATGATGTCCAGACCGGTTTTCAGGCCGCCATCCACTTGTAAACGAATCTTGTGACGCAGGCCGTTAGCCACTAACGCCTGTTGTGTTTCCACCAGACCCAGTTCCCACGGACAGCCCGCGTATTTGACCGAAGACAGCGGGCTTGCGCCGGTGCCGCCGTCGTAACCTGCGATGGTGATCAGGTCTGCATACGCTTTTGCCACGCCGACCGCGATGGTGCCCACGCCCGGTTCTGAAACCAGTTTTACCGAAATCATTGCTTTCGGGTTGACCTGTTTCAGGTCGAAGATCAGCTGTGCCAGATCTTCGATGGAATAAATATCGTGGTGCGGCGGTGGAGAAATCAGGGTCACGCCCGGCACGGAATAACGCAGCTTCGCGATGTACGGCGTCACTTTATCACCCGGCAACTGGCCGCCTTCGCCTGGTTTTGCACCCTGCGCCACTTTGATCTGAATAACGTCTGCATTCACCAGATAGGCTGGCGTTACACCGAAACGACCCGATGCGACCTGCTTGATGCGTGACACTTTATTGGTGCCGTAACGCGCAGGATCTTCGCCGCCTTCGCCGGAGTTAGAACGTCCGCCGATGCTGTTCATCGCTTCGGCCAGAGACTCATGCGCTTCAGGGCTTAACGCACCGATAGACATTGCCGCGGTATCGAAGCGGGTAAACAGACCTTCGGCCGGTTCTACCTGATCAACCGGAATCGGCTGGCCTTTCGGCGTGACTTTCAGTAAGTCGCGCAAGGTTGCTACCGGACGTTCGTTCACCAGTTTTGCATAGACTTTATAGTCGTCGTAATCGCCGCTGTTTACTGCGGTTTGCAGCGTGGTGACGACGTCAGGGTTGTATGCGTGATATTCGCCGCCGTGGACAAATTTCAGCAGACCGCCCTGATCCAATGTTTTGCGTTTCAGCCAGGCACGTTTGGACAGGTTCAGCAGATCCTGTTCAAAGTCGCTGTAACCGGCACCGCCGATACGGCTGACCACGCCGTTGAAGCAGGTGTTGCACAAATCTTTCGCCAGGCCGACGGCTTCAAACAGTTTCGAACAACGGTAAGAGGCGACGGTGGAAATGCCCATTTTGGACATGATTTTGTACAGACCTTTGTTGATGCCGTTACGGTAGTTCAGCATCACTTCACGGTATTTTTTCTCGATGACCTGCGAATCCACCAGCTTGGCCAGCGTTTCGTAGGCCAGATATGGATAAACCGCGGTCGCACCGAAGCCGATCAGCACAGCAAAGTGGTGCGGGTCGCGTGCGCTGGCGGTTTCAACAATGATGTTGGCGTCGCAGCGCAGGCTTTTTTCCACCAGACGCAACTGCAACGCGCCGACGGCCATTGGCGCAGGCAGCGGTAAGCGGTTTGGTGCGATGTTGCGGTCAGACAGCACCAGCAGAACCGCGCCGTTACGCACTTTCTGTTCGCCTTCGTCACAGAGTTTCTGAACGAACTGCTCCATATTCTGCTCGGTCGGATCGTAAGTCAGATCCAACGTTTCCGCGCGATAGTGTTTGCTGTCGAGCGTGGTGAGCTGTTTGAAATCAGACCACAGCAGGATTGGCGATTTGAAGCTCAGACGGTGCGCCTGACCTTCTGCTTCGCAAAATACGTTCATCTCGCGGCCAATGCTGGTCGCCAGAGACATCACGTGCGCTTCACGCAGCGGGTCGATTGGCGGGTTGGTCACCTGCGCAAACTGCTGGCGGAAGTAGTCATACACGATGCGCGGACGGCTGGAGAGCACGGCAAATGGCGTGTCGTCGCCCATTGAACCGACGGCTTCCTGACCGTTCTCACCCAACACGCGGATGATCTGATCGAGTTCTTCGCTGCTGTAGCCAAACTGTTTCTGGAAGGTTTCCAGCGTACTGTCATCGAGCTCGCGGCTGCCGACCTGATCTTCCGGCAGGTCTTCGAACGGCACCAGGCGCTGAACGTTTTTCTCCATCCATTGCTTATAAGGGTGGCGGCCTTTCAGGTCGTTATCGGTTTCAGCTGAGTGGTGAATCTTGCCGCTGCGGGTGTCGATCACCATCAGCTCGCCTGGTCCGACGCGGCCTTTTTCGACCACTTCATCCGGCTGGTAATCCCAGATCCCTACCTCAGAGGCACAGGTGATGAGCTTATCTTTGGTGATGACATAACGCGCCGGACGCAGACCGTTACGGTCGAGGTTACAGGCGGCATAACGACCGTCTGACATCACGATACCGGCCGGACCGTCCCACGGCTCCATATGCATGGAGTTGAAGTCGAAGAATGCGCGTAAATCGTCATCCATATCCGGGTTTTGCTGCCAGGCTGGCGGAACCAGCAAACGCATGGCGCGCAGCAAATCCATGCCGCCTGCCAGGAACAGTTCCAGCATGTTATCGAGCGAGCTGGAGTCCGAGCCGGTTTCATTCACGAACGGTGAGGCATCTTGCAGATCGGGGATCAGCGGCGTTTTGAATTTATACGCACGGGCGCGGGCCCACTGGCGGTTACCGGTGATGGTGTTGATTTCGCCGTTGTGCGCTAGGTAGCGGAAAGGCTGAGCCAGTTGCCAGCGCGGTACGGTGTTGGTCGAGAAACGCTGGTGGAACAGGCAAATTGCTGATTCCAGGCGCAGGTCGGCCAGGTCTAAATAGAAGCGCGGCAGATCCGCAGGCATACACAGGCCTTTGTAGATCGTGACCACGTTGGAGAAACTGCATACATAGAAGTCTTTATCCTGAATGCGTTTCTCAATACGACGGCGCGCCATATACAGACGGCGTTCCATGTCACGCGGACGCCAGCCGGCGGGCGCGTTAACAAAAATTTGTTCGATGCGGGGCAGGGAGGAAAGCGCGATTTCACCGAGTACGTCCGGGTTAGTCGGAACGTCACGCCAGCCCACCACGGACAGCGTCTCGTTTTGCAACTCTTCTTCAACAATGCGACGGCTCGCCTCAGCTTCTTTTTCATCTTTGCTGAGGAACAGCATGCCGACGGCATAGTTTTTCGCCAGGCGCCAGCCGCGCTCTTCGGCAATCATGCGGAAGAAGCGGTCAGGTTTTTGTAAATGCAGGCCGCAACCGTCGCCGGTCTTGCCGTCAGCAAGGATCGCGCCACGGTGTTGCATACGGGCCAGTGCGTGGATCGCGGTACGCACGACCTTATGGCTAGGTTCGCCTTCTATATGGGCGATCAGGCCGAAACCACAGTTGTCCCTCTCTTGGGATTTATCGTACAACATAACGTGAACCTCCCCAGGCTCTGCGAGACTCTCACACCAACCGCGAGCGGACTTATTCACAGAGCGGACCCGCAATTTCGCGCACTCTTGCGGTGCGTTAATTGCCCGGGCATCTCCGTCAAAGGCCTCTCGTGATGGTTCTCACAAGTGGTGGTTGACTTGTTTTAATGAGGGAGTCTTCAATTACTGCATAAATATGACGAGTTGCTCACCCGTCGAGATTGCTTCCAGCGGACTCCCAACTTAGCGAGAAAGCACAAGGAGGTCAAATGGCGAATTAACTTATATTAAAAGTGATATAAAGACATTTAATTATTTGAAATATATATGATTTATGGTGTTTTTAATGGCGTAATGTCGGTGGGGTAATGCGTGTAAAGTGTGAGCTGACTCACTATGGGAAAAGCTTCATATCTCCGAACCGTGCTGGCAGGTCCGTAATTCCCAGTATTTTATACTGGAAAACACTGCGGGCATGCGGTTTGTCACTGTTTTTAACCTGACAGTAATAATGTACTAATCGGCTCTTCGTAATAAGAATTATTTATACTGGCGTGAATGATTTTATTTGCAGTAATAATGAATAGTTATGCCTGCGCGGAGTGCGCCGGCTGAGAATGAATTCGGAGAGAATAAGGAAAAGATGTTTGCTGCGCGGCAGTTGGCAAAGCCTGTGACGAAATTAAGCCGGCCGATATTAATAATATCACGGCGTAAATTAGTCAATAACTCTGCCCTTATTTCCTGCATTGCACCATGGCAAGCCCCCGCAAGGTGCATCTCACAAACTTCACGCTCAATCTTGCCTGCAGACTCACCACGGCGAGGTTTTGCGGTATGATTCAGGCGACTTCGTTTTAAGGGAACCGTTATGAAGCAAATCCGGGTTTTAGCGCAGTATTATGTCGATCTGATGGTCAAGCTGGGGCTGGTGAGATTCTCTCTGCTGCTGGCGTCTGCGCTGGTGGTGCTGGCGATGATTGTCCAGATGGCGGTGACCATGCTCCTGCGCGGGCAGGTTGAAAGTATCGACGTCGTTCGCTCCATCTTCTTTGGTTTGCTGATTACGCCCTGGGCGGTGTATTTCCTGTCGGTGGTCGTTGAGCAGCTTGAGGAATCACGCCAGCGTTTAGCGCGTCTGGTGGATAAGCTCGAAGAAATGCGCCACCGCGATCTCGAACTGAACCAGCAGCTTAAGGACAACATTACGCAGCTGAATCAGGAAATCGCCGACCGCGTGAAAGCCGAAGAGGCGCGTCTGGCAGTGGTGGACAAGCTGAAGCTTGAAATGCATCACCGCGAACAGGCGCAAATCGAACTGAGCCAGCAATCGGCGCTGTTACGCTCATTCCTCGATGCTTCCCCGGACCTGGTTTACTACCGCAATGAAGATAAGGAATTTTCGGGCTGTAACCGTGCGATGGAATTGCTGACCGGCAAAAGCGAAAAACAGCTGATTGGCCTCACGCCGAATGATGTGTATACCCCGGACATTGCCGAAAAAGTGGTGGAAACCGATGAGAAAGTCTTCCGCCACAACGTTTCCCTGACTTACGAACAATGGCTGGTCTATCCGGACGGGCGTAAAGCCTGCTTCGAGCTGCGCAAAGTGCCGTTCTACGATCGCATTGGCAAACGGCATGGGCTGATGGGCTTTGGCCGCGATATAACCGAGCGTAAGCGTTATCAGGACGCGTTAGAGAACGCCAGCAGGGAAAAGACCACTTTCATCTCTACGATCAGCCACGAGCTGCGTACGCCGCTTAACGGCATCGTCGGGTTGAGCCGCATTCTGCTGGACACCGAACTCGACAAAGAACAGCACAGTTATCTGAAAACCATTCACGTCAGCGCAATCACGCTCGGGAATATCTTCAACGATATTATCGAAATGGACAAAATCGAGCGCCGCAAAGTGCAGCTCGACAATCAGCCGGTGGATTTCACCGAGTTCCTGTCCGATCTCGAAAACCTCTCCGGCCTTCTGGCACAACCGAAAGGTCTGAAATTCGTCATGGATCCGGATTTACCGCTGCCGCGCAGTATTACGACGGACGGCACGCGTTTACGCCAGATCCTGTGGAACCTGATTGGTAACGCCGTCAAATTCACCCGCGAAGGGGAGATTGTGCTGAGCGTCCATTACGAAGCCAACGACATGCTGCGTTTCGTTGTCCGCGATTCCGGCATGGGCATCCCGCAGGACGAGCAGGACAAAATTTTCGCCATGTACTATCAGGTGAAAGATCAGAACGGCGGCAAACCGGCGACAGGAACCGGTATCGGGCTGGCCGTTTCAAAACGTCTGGCGCAAACCATGGGCGGCGATATCACCGTCAGCAGCGAACCGGGCAAGGGTTCCTGCTTCACGCTGACAGTGCGCGCGCCAACGCTCGATGCGCCGGTCGCCGAAGTGGATGAAGAAGAGGATATGCCGCTGCCCGCGCTGCACGTGCTGCTGGTGGAAGATATCGAGCTGAACGTGATTGTGGCGCGTTCGGTGCTGGAGAAACTCGGGAACAGCGTGGAAGTGGCGATGAACGGTCACGACGCGCTGGAGATGTTCGATCCGGACGAATTTGACCTCGTCCTGCTCGATATCCAGCTGCCGGACATGACCGGGCTGGATATCGCCCGCAAACTGCGTACCGATTACGCAGGCAAGCATCTGCCGCCGCTGATTGCGCTGACCGCCAACGTCCTCAAAGATAAGAAAGAGTATCTCGATGCCGGAATGGACGATGTGCTGAGTAAGCCGCTGTCCGTCTCTGCGCTAACCGGCATGATCCAGCAGTTCTGGGATCACCAGCCTGAAGTTTCAGTAATGGAAAAGGAACCTGTCGAAATGAAAAACAGCGAAACGTTGCTTGATACCGCCATGCTTGAACAGTACATCGATTTGGTCGGGCCGAAACTGATTTATCAGAGCGCAGATATGTTCGAAAAGATGATGCCGGGCTATCTCGCGGTGCTGGATTCCAACATGACCGCGCGCGACCAAAAAGGGATTGCGGAAGAAGGCCACAAAATCAAAGGAGCGGCGGGTTCCGTAGGGCTTAAGCACCTGCAACAACTGGCGCAACAAATTCAGACGCCGACGTTGCCTGCGTGGTGGGATAACGTTCAGGAATGGATTGATGAGCTGAAAGCAGAATGGCGTCATGACATACAGGTGTTACGTGACTGGACGGCAAACGCTGAAAAAAAATAACCCCAGCCGAAGCCGGGGTGCGCGAATACTGCGCCAACACCAGGGAAAGAGGTAACCCACGATAGTTATAAGGGTTCGGTTTTCGCAGGTCTTGGAATTCAGTCTTAAAGTCTAATACATCCTGTAGCAATCAACATAACAAATATAAGCAGGACTGTTACAACATTCATTAAAAACTGTGATGTAGATTAGTCTTTGTCTATACAAAACATCAAGTCTTTATCGCAGGATTTTTGACAGAATACAAATGAAGCCTGTTGATGTTGTACCGGTGTCATGCAATTTTGCTTATGGAAGTGAACAATGTCATGCCATTTTGCTGCTTGTTTCGCCGTTAATTTAACCTGAAAATCGGCGGTGGAATGGCTGGATTCACTGACAAGTACTTGTTATTCATCATTTATGCGATTATTGCGTTGTCTTCAGTATTTTGATTTCGACCCATTTTTAAAAATTGTGATGAGTGAAAAAATTTCACTTAGGATG
The DNA here is from genome assembly GCF_017655185.1 of Rahnella sp. ChDrAdgB13. Taxonomy (NCBI): domain Bacteria; kingdom Pseudomonadati; phylum Pseudomonadota; class Gammaproteobacteria; order Enterobacterales; family Yersiniaceae; genus Rahnella; species Rahnella sp. ChDrAdgB13. Next base: position 85,567 of record NZ_JAEMGT010000035.1, read on the forward strand.
ATCAGGTTTTTATCGGGTTAAGTCGCCAGTCTGCAGGCAGTTTTCTGCCATTTTTTACTGTGCGATTTGACTTAGTCAGCGCCACGGTAAACCGGAAAGTGGTGAAAATTCGTTCACTTTTGGTATTTTTATTTATTAGCATTGTTAATGTTTATTTATTGAGTTTATTCACAAATAATTTACATGCTGTCTTTAAATACCCGATGAATGAAAAACTGGAAATGCCGACTACTATGACGGAACCCCTTGATGCCAGTGATCAAAACGCAATTTTGAAATGGAGTTTTTAAGGATGAGTTATGCTTTTTCGCACAATTGTTAGCAGGATTGTGGAGCATTTCGCTAGCCCGCATTATCGGGTCTCCGTTGGGATTGATTAGATGGTCAGATGTGTTGTGGAAACCGCAGAATGAAGAAATTTGCTGGAAAGGGCATTTGGGGAAAACCGGTATTATGGCTGAAACGTGCCGTAATACTTTTGTTTGGCTTATGGGTTGCGGGCATCGTACTTTTTGCTTTTTTACCCGTTCCTTTTTCTGCCGTGATGGTCGAACGTCAGGTTTCCGCCTGGCTCACCGGTGATTTCGGGTATGTGGCGCATTCCGACTGGGTGCCTATGAGCGAAATTTCTGCGCCAATGGCGCTGGCGGTAATGGCTGCGGAAGATCAAAAATTCCCCGAGCATTGGGGCTTTGATGTGGATGCCATCCAGTCAGTTCTGGATAAAGACGGCGGAAAAATGCGCGGAGCATCTACGCTTTCCCAGCAGACGGCTAAAAATCTCTTTCTGTGGGATGGCCGCAGTTGGGTGAGAAAAGGGCTGGAAGCGGGTCTGACCGTGGGGATTGAAACGGTCTGGACGAAACGCCGGATCCTGACGGTTTACCTGAACATTGTTGAGTTTGGCGACGGTGTGTTTGGCGTCGAGCAGGCCTCACAGCATTTCTTCCATAAACCCGCCAGCCGCCTGACGGCTTCGCAGGCCGCATTGCTGGCTGCCGTATTGCCGAATCCTCACCTGTTTAAAGTCAACGCACCGTCGGCCTACGTGCTGCGTCGTCAGCAGTGGATCCTGAGGCAAATGAGCCAGCTCGGTGGGGAATCTTTCCTGCAAGAGCATAAACTGCATTAATTCATGCGGTTTCAGGGCGTAAAAAAGGACAGCCTGAGCTGTCCTTTTTGCGTTAACCGACTGAATTATTTAACGTAAGTAAATGCTGTCGTCACGTGTTTCACGCCACTGACACCGGCAGCAATCCCCGCCGCGGATTTACCTTCTTCCTGCGTGACCAGGCCGAGCAGGAACACTTCCCCATTCTCGGTCGTCACTTTGACGTTGGAAGATTTAACGGAATCGCTGGTCAGCAGCTGAGAGCGAACTTTCGTGGTGATCCACGTATCCACAGAGGCGGTGCCCATGCTGACTGGTTTGCCGGTGCGGATCTCGTTATACACTTCCGTTGCGCCTTCTACGCCCATCGCAATTTGTTTCGCACGGGAGGCCATATCAGCGGACGGCGCCTGACCGGTTAACAGGACTTTACCCTGATACGCGGTGGCGACAATGCGGGCTTCATCTTTCAGTTGTTTATCTTTGCTTATCGCGTTGGAAACACGGGCTTCCAGCGTGCTGTCATCAACCTGAGTGCCCACAGTGCGCGGGTCAGTGGTGGTTTTAGTTGCGACACCGGCTGCACCAACAACCGCAGCCGCAACACAGCCTTGTAACAGAAGGGCGCTTAACAATACAGCTAAGAGAGGGCTCGCCTTCATTGGATCTCCTTAATCGTCCTGGTGTGGGAACAGCGTATTATCTATCAGGTCACAGAGGCAGTTTACTGTGAGCATATGCATTTCCTGAATGCGGGCGCTGCGATGGGAGGGGATCCGGATCTCAACATCATGAGGCCCCAGTAAACCCGCCAGTTCGCCGCCGTCATAACCCGTCAATGCGACAATCGTCATATCGCGGGTGACCGCTGCTTCAACGGCTTTGACAATATCACGGCTGTTGCCGCGGGTAGAAATCGCCAGCAAAACATCGCCAGCCTGACCTAAAGCGCGCACCTGTTTGGCATAGATTTCTTCGTGCAGCCGGTCATTAGCAATCGCTGTCAGAACAATATTGTCTGCACATAGTGAGATTGCAGGAAGGCTCGGACGTTCAGTTTCAAAACGATTAATCAGACTAGCGGAAAAATGCTGCGCATTTGCCGCAGAGGTGCCGTTACCGCAACACAGGATTTTGTTGCCGTTGAGCAGCGATTGCACCAGCGTCATCGCGGCACGGGAAATCGCGTCAGGCAAGGCTTCAGCCGCTGCAATCTGGGTTTGGATACTTTCGGTAAAGCAGACTTTGATTCTATCCAGCACGGGTTTTCGTCCAGTCAGTCGTCGTAATATTTATTCCGCATTGAATGCATCGGGCAGCCATTCTAACTGGCTGCCGGTGATGGCTAAAACATCAAAACGGCAAGGTGATGTGTCAAAGCTTGCGTTGTGGCTTGCAAGCCAGAAAGATGCCGCGCGTAACAAGCGCTGTTGTTTTTGACGCGTTACGCTGGCCGCAGCGCCGCCAAAATTTGCATTGCGCCGGTAGCGAACTTCAACAAACACCCAGGTTTGTTGGTCACGCATGATCAGGTCAATTTCACCTGCACGACAGGCCACATTGGCCGCCACAAAAGTTAATCCGGCTCTTTCAAGATAGCGTCGCGCGTAAGCTTCATATTCGGCTCCGCACGACCGCGTTTTTGACAAAAAATTTATCATCAGTACGTCCTTGTACTTATTTCGTACGGAGAATTCCGGTTTCTCTGCGCAAGTTAACTGCGTTTCTTATGAAGAAACCGGAACCAGCGAGCCCTGACGGTATTGCAGCCACGGCAGTTTGCGATGAATCACGCAGTTTTCATTGGCACTTAAATCACCGGTACTGCCGGAGACCTGGAAGCCAGGCAGCGTCCGCATTTGTGAGAAGTGATTTGCCAGACTCCAGGCATCAATCCCCATCGCGTACAGACGAACCAGCGAGTAATCGTTGCCGAATTTCGCCGCGGCCTGCTGCATCAGCGCAGGGTTAGAACCCGCCAGTAATGGAATGTCGCTAAATTCCACGCCTTCCATTTCCAGACGATAGTCCGGGCCCGCTCCCGCCTGATAGCTGCGTGAACTTGCGTAGACGGATGGATGAGAGCGGCCACTAACCGCCAGATCCAGCATCGGTTTAATCAGCGTGAGTTCGCTCTGAGTCGCTACGACGTAAACGGAATCCACCGCACCGCCGGTGCTGCCTTGCGTAATCTGCGCATCGGTTGGCGGAGCCGGAATGGTAATACCGCCAATCGTGACACCCTGCGCTTGCGCGGGAACTGCACTGTCGCTTGCGGTAACCGGCGTACCGGTCAGGCGGATGCCGCTGCCAATAGATGAACGTAATTCACCGGCAGAGCCCAGCCCTTGTTTCAGGACAGTTTGCCCGCCCAGTTTCTGCCATTCATTGGCAAATGCCTGCGCAATACGGTCACCGAAGGCACCGCGTGGAACCAGTAACAACGGCGAACGTTTCTGTTCTGCCCACATATGGCGGGCGGCATCCTGTGCTTCGTCTTCCGGCGAGAGCGCAAAGTAACAGATATTCGGACTGTTTTTCTCAGTTTCTGGCTGATTGAGCGCTAAAACATTCAGAGGCGTCTGGGCGTTACCCAGCTCATTCACCTGATCTTTCAGCAACGGCCCGACCACCAGTGTGGCGCCGTCCTGTTGTGCCTGCGTCAGTAACGCTGCCAGAGGCTGACCGTTGGTGTCATAAACTTTTACCTGCGCATTGCTGCTGGCAACCGGCGCAACGTCAGGCGTTGGTGCAGGCTGGGCTGGTGCGGTTTGTGGCTGCGCAGTGGTATCCGGGGCGGACGTGCTGACCGCAGCATTCGGATCAACCGGCGTTGTCTGCGCTTGTGCGTTAGGATCGGCTGGCGTTGCCGGTTGTGGCGCGGCCTGACTGACCTGGCCGTTCATCGCCGCGTTGAAGCCCTGCTGAATAGCATTGCCGTAAACCTGTGCAGGCCCGCTCATTGGCAGGAACAGCGCAATTTTACCGGTAGACGCAGGCTGGAAAGTCAGCACATTATTCAGCTGTGTCGGCAGGGTTTTGGCCGCAGGATTGACCGGATAACGGCGCTGCCAGTCTTTGATACCGGCTTTCAGTAAATCAGGATTTTGCTTGTTGCTCTGCCAGACACTCAGCAAATCCAGCCAGCCTTGCAGGGTATTTTCATCCGCGTTAATCACGATGCTGTTAACGTCCTGCGCAGACATTTGTGTCAGCGCGGTCCAGGTTTCATCAATGTTCGTCTGATGAAGCTGGCCCTGCAACAGCGGTTCCTGCGCGATGTAAGCACGGATCAGGCCAAGGCTGGTACGGCCCTGGCTGGCATCGATTTGCGCCTGGTAATAACGGGCTTTCTGATCATTGTTCAGTTTGGCCGGGTCGACCTGGCTCAGAGTGGTTGCCGCTGCCGGGTAATTCTTCTGGGCCACCTGAACTTCTGCACTGGTCAGCTGCTGTTCAACTGTTTGTGCTGCGGTCAGATTTTGCGGCACTTTGGCGAGTTGTTCGGCGGCCTGAGGCACTTTGCCTTCACGTATCAGGGCACGGACTGCAAGCAATTGCCAGTCAGCCTTGTTATCATCACCGCTTTGTTGTGCCTGCTGCAGATAATAATCAGAGCTGCCGGACGCTGCACCCTGGACACTTTCAGTCGGTGCCTGCGGCGCCTGACCGGAACAGCTGGCGAGAAGCATAGCCACGATGATGGCAGGGAGTAAACGTCCCGAACGGGTACGAAAAGTCATTGAGGAAGGCATTCAGTTTCCAGTGATGTTTTTTCAAGATGCTCAATATTAAATCGGCAATCCGGATGAAACAATGAATCAAGACGATCAAGCAGATATTTCTGCCTCAACGCTGTATATCGTACCGACGCCAATTGGCAATTTAGGGGATATTACCCAACGCGCGCTGGCCGTACTCAACAGTGTAGATTTGATTGCCGCAGAAGACACCCGCCATACCGGATTGCTGCTGCAACACTTCGCGATCAGCGCCAAAATGTTCCCTCTGCATGACCACAACGAACAGCAAAAAGCCGAGCATTTGCTGGCGAAATTGCAGGAAGGCCAGACTATCGCGCTGGTTTCTGATGCCGGTACGCCGCTGATTAACGATCCGGGTTATCACCTCGTGCGCCGCTGTCGTGAAGCGGGCATCCGTGTCGTGCCTTTGCCGGGGGCATGTGCTGCCATTACTGCGTTGTGCGCCGCCGGTTTGCCCTCCGACCGTTTCTGTTACGAGGGGTTTCTGCCTGCTAAAACCAAATCCCGTAAAGACACTTTGCTGGCGCTGATCGAAGAACCGCGCACGCTGATCTTCTATGAATCCACGCATCGTCTGATCGACAGTTTGCAGGATATGGTCGAAGTTTGGGGGCCGCAGCGTTATGTGGTGCTGGCGCGTGAACTGACCAAAACCTGGGAAAACATTCACGGCGCGCCGGTTGGCGAACTGCTGGCATGGGTGCAGGAAGTGGAAACCCGCCGTCGCGGCGAAATGGTGCTGATTGTGGAAGGCCATAAAGTCGATGTGGAGGCGTTGCCCGCTGAGGCCCTGCGTACGCTGGCGCTGCTGCAAAAAGAGTTACCGTTGAAAAAGGCCGCCGCGCTGGCCGCAGAAATCCATGGCGTGAAGAAGAATGCGTTGTATAAATACGCGCTTGATGAGCAAGAGGGTGACAAATAGGGTGTAATACCCTATTATCCGCCGCGGAGTTGACCAGACAGTCGCCGCTTCACTGCCGTCCCTTTCGGGGGATACAGGTGGAGGGGAGGAAAGTCCGGGCTCCATAGGGCAGGGTGCCAGGTAACGCCTGGGAAGCGCGAGCTTACGACAAGTGCAACAGAGAGCAAACCGCCGATGGCCCGCGTAAGTGGGATCAGGTAAGGGTGAAAGGGTGCGGTAAGAGCGCACCGCGCGGCTGGCAACAGTTCGTGGCAAGGTAAACTCCACCCGGAGCAAGGCCAAATAGGGGTTCACATGGTACGGCCCGTACTGAACCCGGGTAGGCTGCTTGAGCCAGTGAGCGATTGCTGGCCTAGACGAATGACTGTCCACGACAGAACCCGGCTTAACGGTCAACTCCCTCGTCAAAAGAAAGCCCGCGCAGGTTACTGCGCGGGCTTTCGCCTTTCTGCTATCCGCAAAATCCGTTATCCGCGAATGTTAAACCGGCATGTCGATCAGCAAAGCGCGTAACGGCGTGCTGGCAGAAACAGTCAGGCTGTTTTCCTGATGAATAAACGCCCCGTCTCCGCAGGCCAGTTTTTGCGATTCGTGGCTGACCGCACCCAGCGCATCAACTTGTCCGTGAATCGATTGCAGATACGCCCGCGGGCCACGAACTGGCAGGGAAATCTGTTCACCCGGTTTTAAATCCAGATGATGTATCCAGACATTTTGCCGCAATTGCAGGCTGCCGTTTTTGCCGTCCGGTGATGCCAGCAGGAAATGTTTCGCATCCGGCAGCGTCATTTTCTGGGTTAACGGATTTTCATGTTCGGGGCAGGCGTCCAGCCATAACTGCATGCGCGTCAGCGGCTGGTTCGCGCGGGTATTCAGTTCGCTGTAACTGACGTTTGCCTGCGTGGAAAGCAGCGCCGCTTCACCGGCTTCGACCCGCACGCTGTTACCTTCGCTGTCGCGGTATTCCGCCGAGCCCTGTAAAACCAGATTCAGCACATCAACCCGCGGATAAGTCCGTGGCTGGAAGCTGGCACCCGGCGCCAGCACTTCCTGATTCAAGACGCGCAGCGACGCATAGCCCATCAGCTTCGGATCAAAGTAATGTCCAAAGGAGAAAGTGTAACGTGCCTGCAGCCAACCAAAGTCAGCGGTGCCGCACTCTTTTGCCGTTCTGCTGGTGATCATGGCGGTCGCCTCTCTTAAAAATTTCGATGTATAAATGGTAAGCGTCTGGACGTGTGATTGTTAGCCAGTTAATCTGGTCGCTATATTCAAATTTCCTGACAGAGAAAAGAATGGCTAAGGATCGCGCACTCACACTGGAAGCATTACGGGTCATGGATGCCATTGACCGCAGAGGAAGTTTTGCCGCCGCCGCTGATGAGCTGGGCCGCGTCCCGTCTGCGTTGAGCTATACCATGCAAAAGCTGGAAGAAGAGCTGGACGTGGTGTTATTTGACCGTTCAGGTCATCGGACAAAATTCACCAATGTGGGCCGGATGTTGCTTGAGCGTGGCCGTGTCCTGCTCGAAGCCGCCGACAAACTGACCGTCGATGCCGAAGCGCTGGCGCGCGGCTGGGAAACGCACATCACCATCGTTTGCGAAGCGTTATCGCCTGCCGCGCAGTTGTTCCCGCTGATTGAAAAGCTGGCGCTGAAAGCCAATACGCAGGTTTCTCTGATAACGGAAGTGCTGGCCGGTGCGTGGGAGCGTCTGGAGCAGGGGCGTGCGGATATCGTCATCGCACCCGATATGCATTTCCGCTCTTCCACCGAAATTAACAGCCGCAAGCTGTACAAACTGGTCAGTGTCTATGTGGCAGCGCCGGATCATCCTATCCATCAGGAAGCCGAACCGTTATCGGACGTCAGCCGGGTGAAATACCGCGGGATTGCTGTCGCCGATACTGCCCGTGAACGCCCCGTGCTCACCGTTCAGTTACTGGATAAACAACAGCGGCTGACGGTCAGTACGATTGAAGAAAAACGTAAGGCGTTGCTGGCCGGATTAGGCGTAGCGACGATGCCTTATCCGATGGTCGAGAAAGACATCGAGGAAGGGCGTCTGCGGGTGGTCAGTGCGGAATATAACCGTGAAACCGACATCATTATGGCGTGGCGTCGCGACAGCATGGGCGAGGCAAAAGCCTGGTTCCTGCGTGAAATTCCAAAGTTACTGGCAACGCGGGAAGCGAAGTAAAATGCCCTTCCCCTTTATGAAGGGGGAAGGGAAAAGACAAGATTAAAAGCGTTTGTCGCGGCCGTGCTCAGATTCTAAATCCTGTGCCGGTCCGGTCGAAATAATGCCGTACGGATTGATGGTCGCGTGGCTGCGGTAATAGTGATTACGGATATGCGCAAAATCCACCGTTTCACGAATTCCCGGCATCTGGTAAATATCGCGCAGGAAATCGTACAAATTCGGATAATCGCTGATGCGGTGACGGTCGCATTTGAAATGCGTGACGTAGACCGGATCAAAGCGAACCAGCGTGGTCCACAGACGGAGATCGGCTTCGGTGAGCTTGTTGCCTGTCAGATAGCGGTGTTTACTCAGTAATTCCTCAGCGCGTTCCAGCGCATCAAACACGCCATTCACCGCTTCGTCGTACGCGTCCTGAGAGGTCGCAAAACCGGCTTTATACACGCCGTTGTTGATTTGCGGATAGACCCACTCATTAATCTCATCAATCGACGGGCGTAACGACGGCGGATAATAATCCCCGGCTTTTGCGCCCACGGCATCAAACGCGCTGTTAAACATGCGGATGATATCTGCCGATTCGTTGCTGACAATCGTCTGCTGCTTTTTGTCCCACAAGATCGGTACAGTCACGCGGCCTGTGTAATCATTCTGCGCACGCAGATAGATTTCATACGCATAATTCAGATGATACAAATCATCGCCGGTAGCGGCCGGGAAATCGGTTCCGAACGTCCAGCCATGTTCCAGCATCAGCGGGTGTACGACGGAAACAGGGATAATGTCTTCGAGCCCTTTCAGGGCGCGCATCAGCAGTGTCCGGTGTGCCCACGGACAGGCCAGTGAAACATAAAGATGATAGCGGTCTCGCTCAGCGGTAAAACCGCCGACGCCGTGCTCGCCCGGTGCACCATCGGGTGTGATCCAGTTACGGAACTGCGCCGCAGAACGTTTGAAATGACCGCCGGTAGATTTGGTGTCATACCAGGTGTCCTGCCATTTGCCTTCGACCAGTTGTCCCATGATATTTTCCTTACTGTCAGTGACCTTTCAGAATTAAAAAGGGCGAGGTGATTAATCACATCGCCCTACAGGTGCTTTTTTATTGTCTTATTGAATTATAGCCTGGGTTACAGCGCCCTGGTGCCGGAGCAGTGATTACCAGTTTTTCTTGATCAGACGGTCGATGCTGAATGCGCCCGGGCCTGAAGCAAACAGAACGAAGAAACCGCCAGCGATGGACAGGTTTTTCATGAACATCATCTGGTTCACGCCCTGTGCAAAATCAGTATGGAAGATCAGCGCCGTCAGGATGGTGAAGATGGCTGTGATCAGCGCAGTAGTGCGGGTGAAGAAGCCGAACAGGATTGCCAGACCGCCGCCAAATTCTAACAAAATAGTCAGTGGCAGGAAGAAGCTTGGAACGCCCATGGAAGTCATGTAACCCGCGGTTGCGGTGTAACCGTTAATTTTTCCCCAACCGGCAACGATGAACAGAATTGGCATCAGGATACGGGCTACCAGTAAAGCTGTGTCTTGTAACTTAGTCATTTTCTTCTCCAAAACGTAGTGTGCTCAAATTGAGCTTAAAGTGTTACCGGTCCGGTCAGAAAATGTTTCTCGCCGTTACCGCATCAGTTGATGACGAGATAATAAGTCTAACGATTACGCTTTGTTAGCAAGTAAAACTGTTGGAATGATTCAAATAAATTGAACGGCGGAAGGATTGTTATTCAAAAAGAAAAGGGTCGGATGAATAGTCATCCGACCCTTTGATGTGAATGTCGCTAAGCTTATTTGCTGGCGAAAGTCTTGCGGAAAAGCCGGACGGTGCCCCAGATACCAAATGCCCGCCGTGACCAGCGCACAATGCTGCTGGGATGGCGGATGCCGTAGACGGCAATCAGGCTGGAACCCACGACCAGATACTTACGCATATCCACGATTTTCACCCAGCCGCGATCAATTTTCGCTGTGGCATCCAGCCAGTCAGAACCCGCCTCAGATAGCTCGGCGCGCTGGCGCTCAATCTGGCGCAGAAGTCTGACTTTTTCGATAGCGCGGTTTGGGATACTCATAGATTGTCATCCTTTTCCAGCAACGCCCGATCGATATCCAGCTGTTTGCGGGTGAGGCTCAAAAGCGTTGAACGTTTGGCTTTTGCCAGCGTCATCGCGCCTAAAACCACAGCAAGGAACAGCAGAACACCGGTCGCCGTGCCGATCGCAATCAGGCGATACGCCGGGTCAATTGCCCAGAAAAGGAGGACCAGCAAACTCATAAGACCAAAGGCGGTAAAAATCAGGGTAATGCCAGCCATGAGCAGCAATTGGAAAATATTGGCCTTTTCCTCTTCCAGCTCAACAACAACCAGCCTGACACGCGTTTCAACCATGCCCACCACCACGGTGGCGATGCGTGAAACGATGTCAAAAAGCCCTTTACCCGGTCCCTGTGGTGCCGGTTTTATCGGTTCAGACATAATTAGCGACGGGCTAACAGAACGCCAATCACAACACCGACAGCGGCACCAATACCGACGCCTGTCCACGGTTTTTCATGTACGTAATCATCGGCTTTGCCAGCGATTTCTTTGGTCTGAGTGGCAATCTTATCGCCCGTATCGCTCAGACGTTCGCGGGTATCTTTCAGCAGGGATTCCGCTTTGCCGCGTAACTTATCGAGTTCAGCTTTCGGCTTATCGGTAGAGGTCTGAAGAACTTCTTCCAGCGTATCTGCCAATGACTTTAATTCAGCGCGCAGTTGTTCTGATGTATTACTAGCCATGTGTAAGTCACTCCATACGTTAACTGATTCGAACTTTTAACATAGCGGATATTCAGGTGATCGCAAATGCGAATTGTCTGTTTTAAAAAGCAAGATCCCGCATTAAAGCGCCGGCCGGGCGCTTTAAGAGAGGGGATTACAGACCCTGAGCCTGTTTAAGTTCAGACTGTGCTTCTTCCAGTTTTTGCTGCTTTTTGGCGATTTTTTCGTGATTGCCATTCGCCTGAGCTTCTTTCAGTTCCTGCTCACGTTCGCGGACTTTCTCACGTTTTTCTTCGACACGTTTCTGGTTTTCAGCTTTAAGCCCAGCATCTGTGCAGTGCGCTTTATTCTCACGCAGTGCCTTTTCCAAACCGTCGACGCGGTTCTCGTTTTTGTGCAGGCGGGCTTCGTCGATCTGTTTCTGAATTTCGTGCTGTTTCGTCACGCAGCTTTCTGGCTGAGGCGCAGCAAAGCTTGCGGTGGTGAATAACATTGCCGGGGCTAAAACGAGTGCAGATAAAGTGATTTTCATCGTCGGGCTTCCTTTTGATGGTTAAGTGATTGTGGCACTTATTTCCGTGAGTAGAGATTTTTTGAATAACTAGCCTTGAAAGCATATCACTGACAAATGGGTTGTGATATCAGACAAATCCGCTGTCAGTTACCCAACCTTTAAACGATCACGGTCCAGCTTGGTCAGCCAGGCTTTGGTATGTGGCGGTTCGCAATATTGAATCACAAAGCCTGCGGGCAAAATGGTTTGCAACACGTCCTGTGCCATTTTGCGCTGTGCAGCAGAATCGAGCTGAACGACCAGACCATCTTCCAGCGGAGTAATACTTTTGATGTGAATGCCGCGCTCGGTCAGGCTCTGGTAAACATAAAAACCATCGGGCAGTGCCACGCCAGAACGTGCCGGGCGGATTTGCAGCGCGCTGGCCGGTGCCGGAAGACGCGATATCGCCAGCCCAATCATGGCCGCGACGGCCAGCAGGATAAACAGCGCTGGCCAGATAAATGAGTGCTTTCTCAACAGGCGATTCATTATGCGCTTTTGCCTTTGTTCTGGCGGTCAGCGTGCTTTTTACGCCACAAAACGACAATGGAACCGATCAGCCCGCCAATCAGCAAAAGCACCGGCAGCAGCATCAGGCAATTCATCACCAGATCTTCGTATTTTAGGAACAGCGGCGTTTTGCCGAGGAAATACCCTAACGAGGTCAGGATCAGGATCCAGAGCAGACCGCTCACCCAGTTGAAAAACTGGAAACGGCTGTTGCTCAGGCCCGATAAACCGGCAATTGTTGGCAGCAGAGTGCGGACAAAGGCCAGAAAACGGCCAACCAGCAGCGCGGAAAGCCCGTGTTTATGGAACAAGGCGTGTGCACGTTCGTGATATTGCACCGGCAAATGGGCCAGCCAGCTTTGTACTATCCGGTTATTCCCCAGCCATTTCCCCTGCGCATAACTGAGCCAGCAGCCAAGGCTGGCGGCGGTCGTCAGCAGGAAAATCGTCAGCGGGAAATTCATGGCACCTTTGGCAATCAGTACTCCCACGAGGATCAGCAGGCTGTCGCCAGGTAAAAAAGCCGCAGGCAGTAAACCGTTTTCCAGAAAGATGATCATGAATAAAATCAGGTACAGCGCCCAGACCAGAGAAGGGTTGGCGAGGGTGACATAATCTTGTTGCCAGAGGGCATCGATAAGCGAGCTGATAATTTCCATCTGTCGTGTAAAACTCCATCATTTCAGTGGGTCAGCATTGACATCAGCGGAGAATATGTCTCGACGCGGCCTGTAAGCTGATAAGGTCGCCATTTCCCTGGCGGGCTATCTGGTTTTGAATTCATCGGGGATTTACACGTTTATAGCGCTGTTTCATGCCTCGTAAACGCGTAAAAAAACGGGTCTAACTGTAACAAAATAACAATAACTCAGACAGGTAAATATAGCGCGTTGAGACCGATCATTTAAGTCCGGCGCACGTAATGGAAAGGGGTTTTACATTGGCTGACACTACTCGACAGTGTCTGACAGGATAATGCGAAATCACGCAGATGGGGAGAAAAGGCCGGTTAGAGAGAATTTCCGGCCTTAAGGGGAATTTATTTGGTATTAAGCAGCGGTGGATCCAGATGAACAACCGGATTTTCTGAATAGAGATAACGGTCTACGTTAAATTCAAAATCATCGCTTGTGGCGCGGAAAAGCATTTGTTTGGTATTTTCCAGATGCTGCCACATGGCAAGTTTCGAGGCATGCGGATCACGGCGAATCAGTGCTTTAAGGATCAGGTCGTGATCTTCGCACCAGCTCTCAATCGATTTCTCATCGATGTGCTCGTGCAGCTTACGCCAGTAAGGGTTATGCAATCGCTGGCTCCACATTTTTTCAACGATAGTTGAAAGCGCATTATTCTGCGTGGCCTGCGCTACCTGCACGTGGAATTTCAAGTCCCATTCGGAATCACGGAAACGATCTTCCTGGCGCGCGTGTTCCTGAATTTCCATCAGGCGCATGATGTCCTGTTTGGTCACCTGCGTGGCGGCGAACTCCGCGATATTGCTTTCAATCAGCTGACGCGCCTGAAGCAGCTCGAACGGGCCGGCGGTGCCAAACTCGATGCCATTATCAGGTACCACCAGATGGCGCTGCTGATTTGACATCACATGAATGCCCGAGCCTTTACGGACTTCCACATAACCTTCAACTTCCAGCATGATGATCGCTTCGCGCACCACGGTGCGGCTGACGTCCATCTCATCGGAAATGAGACGTTCAGCAGGTAACTTCTCGCCAACCGGATACACACCTGTTTCGATTCGTTCCTTGAGCGTGGCAGCCAGTTGTTGGTAAAGGCGTCTGGTGTCTGTGGATTCCATATGAGTGCTCTTTAAAAGTAGTGAAACCTGCAAGATGCGAGTGTCGGACAGACCTGCAAACCTATTATACAACTACCAGTATACGATTTACGAAAGGTTGATGCACCGTGCATCGGCCACAAAGGCACTGGAGAAATGTCAGAAAGAGACAAACCCGGCAAAGAATTTTACCGGGTTTGTGATTGGCGGATCAGGCTTTCGCGGTTTTCAGCGGAGCCGGGGCTGCTTCTACTGCGGAACGGTTCTGCAGTACGGTCCAGATGATGATTGCACCAAGCAGGTCGAAGACGGCAAGAGCGGCAAACAGCGGGCTGAAACCGATGGTATCGGCCAGCGCACCGACGACCAGAGCAAACATGGTACTTGCCATCCACGCCGCCATTCCGGTCAGACCGTTGGCTGTCGCCACTTCGTTACGGCCAAACACGTCAGAAGACAGAGTAATCAGCGCGCCGGACAGTGACTGGTGAGCAAAACCACCGATGCACAGTAAAGCGATTGCCGCGTACGGGCTGGTGAACAGGCCAATCATGCCAGGGCCGATCATCAGGACCGCACCCATGGTAACCACCAGTTTACGGGAGACAATCAGGTTCACTTTGAAATACTTCTGGAACAGCGGAGGCAGGTAGCCGCCAAGGATACAACCGAGGTCAGCGAACAGCATCGGCATCCACGCAAACATCGCGATTTCTTTCAGGTTAAAGCCATACACTTTGAACATGAACAGCGGGATCCAGGCGTTGAATGTGCCCCAGGCAGGTTCAGCCAGGAAGCGTGGCAGCGCGATGCCCCAGAACTGGCGGTTACGCAGGATCTGCCAGGCAGACATTTTCTTGCCGTTGGTGGTCTGGTGCTGTGCTTCCTGACCATCGAGAATGTAATCGCGTTCTTCGTTACTCAGTTTTTTCTGATCTTTCGGGTGCTTGTAGAACACCAGCCAGCTCAGTGCCCAGATCAGGCTCAATGCACCGGTGATGATGAAGGCGAGCTGCCAGCTGTGCATCAGGATGCACCAGACAACCAGCGGTGGCGCAATCATCCCGCCGATTGAAGAACCGACGTTAAAGTAGCCCACGGCGATAGAACGCTCTTTGGCCGGGAACCATTCGCTGCTGGCTTTAAGGCCGGCAGGGATCATCGCGGCTTCAGCCATACCGACAGCACCACGGGCGATCGCCAGACCGCCCCAGCTGCTGGCCAGCGCGGTCGCCATACAGAAGATGGCCCACATAATGGCGAACATGGCGTAACCGACTTTCGTGCCCATGACGTCAAGAACATAACCGGCAACCGGCTGCATCAGGGTATAGCAGGCGGAATAAGCCGCGATAATATAAGAATATTGCTGAGTGGTGATGTTGAGCTGAGTCATCAGCGTCGGTGCTGCGGCGGCAATGGCGTTACGTGTTAAATAGCCTAATACAGTGCCGCATGTCACCAGTGCGATCATGTACCAGCGTAACCCTTTAATCTTACCCATTTAACTCTCTCCCAGTAAATAATCCGGCAATGACAACGCACGCTGTCATGGCGTATTTCGCACCACGCTGCCTGAGCATGGGCTTCTGGCTTCCTTAAAGTGTTTTCCGGGGATATCGCCGCCAGATGATTTCACTGGGAGCGGCCCGATGTTTACGCACTGGTTTATTGTTATCTGTGCGTAAGATCCGATGAGCGTCCTGAACACCAGAATTGTTGCTTCGCCATGAGGCTGACTGCGCCTGGGAAGTGTTTTGCCCGGGCAACAGCGAAAGGACGTGGCAGGTAATCTCTGACGCTCTTGTCCGGGCGAAGCAAAGATAACTTGTCATACAGATTTAAAATTTGAATGACATCACAAAACCACATTTAAATTGTGTGGTTACTTAATTTTTTTAACTACACACTTATTTAATTGAATTTATTGAAAAAATTGATTTTTAGTTGATCCTGTTCACACTTTTATGTGACGGATTAACATCAGAGACCGGATCACTGAAACGAAATTGGTGTAACAACTTTACGGGTTGATCACATTTCGTCCGTACGCTTAACGCGGCGGCGTTTTGAGTACAGATCGTGCGTTTTATTGTGCTGTTAATCAGAAGAACCCGAGGAAATGGCGCAGGTGCGAGGCGGGAGAGGCTGATCAAACGGCGGCATCACGTGGAAAAGGTGAAATTGGTTTTGTCACATTTGGTACGAAATAACCTGTCATACAGATTTAAAGTTTGAGTGACATCACAAAATGACACTCTGATTGTGAGGATAATAAGCACCCGTGCAGTAAGGCTTCAACGTTATTATTTTACAGAGAGTTAGTGAGTTTACTGGGTCCTGGATTGCCTGCTATTACCGGCACATACCCCTAAAAAGAGCTGGACGACAACCTGAATTGGTGTGATAACTTCGCACCATTGAGAGACAACTCTACAGATTTCATGATGAGGAACCTAAGATGGCGCAGTTTTTAACAGAAGACTTCCTTCTCGACACTGAATTCGCACGTCGCCTGTATCACGACTACGCGAAAGATGAGCCAATTTTCGACTACCACTGCCATTTGCCGCCTGAGCTGATTGCTCAGGACTACAAATTCAAAAACTTGTATGACATTTGGCTGAAAGGCGATCACTACAAATGGCGTGCGATGCGCACCAACGGTGTTCCTGAACGTATGTGTACTGGCGACGCCACTGACCGCGAGAAATTTGACGCGTGGGCCGCTACGGTTCCTCACACCATCGGTAACCCGCTTTATCACTGGACGCACCTTGAGCTGCGTCGGCCGTTTGGCATTACCGGCAAACTGCTTTCCCCGTCCACCGCAGGCGAAATCTGGGAACGCGGTAATGAATTACTGGCGCAGGACAACTTCTCTGCCCGCGGCATCATGAAACAGATGAACGTGAAAATGGTCGGCACAACCGATGATCCGATCGATTCTCTGGAACATCATAAAGCTGTCGCCCAGGACACCCGCTTTGATATCAAAGTGCTGCCAAGCTGGCGCCCGGACAAAGCTTTCAACATTGAAGCCGCCACGTTTGCGGATTACGTGAAGAAACTGGAAGCTGCGGCTGATGTTTCCATCACCCGATTCAGCGATCTGCGTGATGCGCTGAAAAAACGTATGGATCACTTCGCGGCGCACGGTTGCAAAGTTTCCGACCACGCGCTGGACGTTGTGGTGTATGGCGAAGCGGATGACGCCACGCTGGACGGCATTCTGGCCCGCCGCCTGAACGGTGAAACGCCAACCACAGAAGAAATCGCCCAGTTCAAAACCGGCGTGTTGCTTTATCTGGCTTCTGAATATCAGCGCCGTGAATGGGTGCAGCAGTACCACATTGGCGCGCTGCGCAATAACAACACACGTATGTTCCAGCTGATCGGCGCAGACGTCGGTTTCGACTCCATCAATGACCAGCCGCTGGCAGAACCGCTGTCCAAACTGCTGGGCGCGCAAGGTCTGGCCGGTGGCCTGCCGAAAACCATTCTGTACTGCCTGAACCCGCGTGATAACGAAGTGATCGGCACCATGGTCGGTAACTTCCAGGGTGAAGGGATGCCGGGCAAAATGCAGTTCGGCTCCGGCTGGTGGTTCAACGACCAGAAAGATGGCATGCAACGTCAGATGACGCAGCTCGCCAATTTGGGCTTGCTGAGCCGCTTCGTGGGGATGCTGACCGACAGTCGCAGCTTCCTGTCTTATACCCGTCATGAATATTTCCGTCGCATTCTGTGCCAGATGATTGGCCGCTGGGTAGAAGACGGCGAAGCGCCGGCAGATATCGAACTGCTGGGCAATATGGTGAAAAACATCTGCTTCGATAACGCCAAACAGTATTTCCAGATTGAACTGAACTAAAAGTACGACGGAGCGCAGATTCCTGCGCTCCTGATAAAACACATAAATAACAAACTATTATCCCAATAAAGAACGACGGCCACGGGACAAACTGATGTCCTCAAAGACCGGCGTCTGACCAAATTAAGGTGAATGTGAGATGCAAAGGTTAAATCGCCGTGACTTCCCAGGCCGTCAACATCCAGACAAAATTATCCAGTTCGGTGAAGGCAACTTTTTGCGGGCGTTTGTCGACTGGCAAATAGATTTGCTCAATGAACATACCGATCTGGATGCCGGGATCGTGGTCGTTCGCCCGATTGACACCGATTTCCCACCTTCACTGAGCACGCAGGACGGTCTGTACACCACGATCATCAGCGGCCTGAATGAGCAGGGCGAAACCGTGCGCGACACGCGCATCATTCGTTCCGTAAACCGCGAAATCAATATTTACCATCAGTTTGACGAATATCTGGCACTGGCCCGCGATCCGAATATCCGCTTTGTGTTTTCGAACACCACCGAAGCGGGTATCAGTTATGTCGAAAGCGACAGCCTGAACGACGCGCCTCCGGCCAGCTTCCCGGCCAAACTGACCCGTCTGTTGTTCGAACGCTTCACTCACTTCTCCGGTGCCGCTGATAAAGGCTGGGTTTTACTGCCGTGTGAACTGATTGATTATAACGGCGAAGCCTTACAGGAACTGGTGTTGCGCTACGCACAGCAATGGGCATTGCCGGCGGCGTTCACACAGTGGCTGGAAAACAGTAACACCTTCTGCTCGACGCTGGTTGACCGCATTGTGACGGGCTACCCGCGCAGCGAAATCGACAGCCTGCAGGAAGAACTCGGTTATCAGGACAGCTTCTTCGACAGCGCCGAACACTTCTATCTGTTCGTGATCCAGGGGCCAAAAAGCCTGGCGCAGGAACTGCGTCTGGACAAACTGCCGCTGAATATCCGTCTGGTTGACGACATCAAACCGTATAAAGAACGCAAAGTGGCGATCCTCAATGGCGCGCACACGGCGCTGGTGCCGGTGGCCTTCCTGGCAGGTCTGAACACCGTGGGCGAATCAATGAATGATCCGCAAATCAGCCGCTTTGTTGAACTGGCCATCGCCGAAGAAATCTCGCCGGTGCTGGATTTGCCACAGGATGAACTGACGTCCTTCGCGCAGGCGGTGCTCAGCCGTTTCCGTAATCCGTTCATTCAGCATCAGTTGCTGTCGATTGCCCTGAATGGCATGACCAAATACCGCACCCGCATTCTGCCGCAGCTGCTGGCGAGCCAGGCAAAGAATCAGCTTCTGCCTCCGCGCCTGACCTTTGCCCTGGCAGCGTTGCTGGCGTTTTACCGCGGGGAACGTAACGGTGAAATTTATCCTCTGCAGGACGATGCCCACTGGCTGAGCCGTTTCTCCGGACTGTGGAGCGATGTGCGTAACGGCAGCCTGCCGTTAATCGGGCTGGTCGAAACCGTGCTGGCGGATGAAGAACACTGGGGACGTGACCTGAATACCGTGCCGGGTCTGACGGCGAAAGTGACCGAACAATTGCAGGCGATTGAAGATCGCGGCATGCGTGATGCGTTGGCGGCTTATAGCTAAGAGAGCAACTATGCAAAGTATCATTCAAATTCATACCGCTGATAACGTCGCTGTGGCTTTACGCGATATCGGGGCGGGCGAGCAAGTTGAAGCGGGCGGGTATCGTGTTGTTCTGGCTCAGCCTGTGGTCCGTGGTCACAAATTTGCTCTGCGCCCGATAGCGGCCGGGGAAAATATTGTGAAATATGGCCTGCCGATTGGTCATGCGCTGGCGGCGATCGAACCGGGCGTGCATATCCATTCACAAAACGCTAAAACCAATCTCAGCGATCTGGACGAATACCAGTATCAGCCGGATTTCGCCACCGTGCCTGAACAGATGGCTGATCGCGAAGTGCAGATCTACCGTCGTAAAAACGGTCAGGTTGGGATCCGGAACGAGATTTGGCTGATCCCAACAGTCGGCTGCGTGAACGGGATTGCGCGCCAGATCCAGTCACGTTTTCTGAAAGAAACCAATGACGCAGAAGGCACCGACGGCGTTTTCCTGTTCACCCATCCGTTTGGCTGTTCGCAACTGGGCGATGACCACGTGAACACCCGCACCATGCTGCAAAATATGGTGCGCCATCCGAACGCGGGCGCGGTGCTGGTGATTGGTCTGGGTTGTGAAAACAATCAGGTAGACGTCTTCCGTGAAACGCTGGGTGAGGTTGACGAAGATCGCGTGCGCTTTATGACGTTGCAAAAATTCGACGACGAAGTGGAAGCGGGTCTGGAACGTCTGCGTGAACTGTATGCCGTAATGCGTGACGATAAACGCGTTCCCGGTAAACTCAGCGAGCTGAAATTCGGTCTGGAATGTGGCGGTTCTGATGGCTTGTCCGGTATCACCGCGAATCCGCTGCTCGGGCGTTTTTCCGACTATGTGATCGCCAATGGTGGCACTTCGGTGCTGACCGAAGTGCCTGAAATGTTTGGTGCCGAACGTATTCTGATGAGCCGCTGCCGCGATGAAGGCACGTTTGAGAAAACCGTTCACATGGTGAATGATTTCAAACAGTACTTCATCGAACATAATCAGCCGATTTACGAGAACCCCTCCCCGGGCAACAAAGCGGGCGGTATTACCACGCTGGAAGAAAAATCGCTGGGCTGTACGCAGAAAGCAGGGCAAAGCCCGGTGATGGATGTGCTGAAATACGGCGAACGTCTGACGACGCCGGGCCTGAACTTGCTGAGTGCGCCGGGTAACGACGCCGTGGCAACCAGCGCGCTGGCCGGTGCCGGTTGTCATATGGTGCTGTTCAGTACCGGTCGCGGCACGCCTTACGGCGGTTTTGTTCCGACGGTAAAACTGGCGACCAACAGCGAACTGGCGATGAAAAAGCCACACTGGATCGACTTCGATGCAGGTCGCCTGATCCACGATGTCAGCATGGATCAGCTGCTGGGTGAGTTTGTGGATCTGATCGTTGCGATCGCGGATGGCCGTAAAGCCAAAAACGAAATTAACGATTTCCGTGAACTGGCGATCTTTAAAAGCGGTGTCACATTGTAACTCTTCCGGATACTCGTTAGAATGAAACGGCGTTTCAAATATGAAGCGCCGTTTGCTTTTTCTACGCATCCTACGAATGAGATCTCCGAAAAATGACGTATTACTGGTTTGCCCAGTCAGTCGGTGTTCTGGCCTTTGTGGTCGGTATCACGATGTTTTTCAACCGCAGCGACCGTCGCTTTAAACAGCAGCTTTCCGCTTACAGCGCCATTATCGGCGTGCATTTCCTGATGATGGGAGCCGCACCGGCAGGCATGAGCGCCTTGCTGAACTCCCTGCGAACCCTGATTTCCCTGCGTACGCGCAATCAGTGGATCATGGTAATTTTCATCGTGCTGACGCTGGTTCTCGGCCTGAGCCGCGCACATCACTGGGTGGAATTATTGCCGGTCGGCGCAACGGTCGTCAGCACCTGGGCGCTGTTTCGCACCAGCGGGCTGACCACGCGCTGCATCATGTGGTGCTCAACCTGCTGCTGGGTATTCCACAACATCTGGCTTGGTTCGATAGGCGGTTCGCTTATCGAAGGCAGTTTCCTCGTCATGAACGGCTTTAACATTATCCGCTTCCGCCGGTTACAGCTGCGCGGCATCGATCCGTTCGAGGTCGAGAAAAAGATTGTGCAGAAGATGGATGAAAATAAAGCGACGGAGTAGGGATCACTCCGCCGGAAGAGAATTTACTCGTCTAATTTCAGCGGCGGCAATTGAGAAAATATACTCAGCAGGCCTTCGCCCCAGCCTTTGCGGATCATGTCAAAATACGGATGGGTTTCGGTGATCCGGTGCTGCTGCGCAGCACTGAAACTGTGGGTCGGATAGGTCATCACATCCAGCGGCAGGCCGACGGAAAGATTGCTGCGCAGCGTAGAGTCCATCGAAATCAGCGCGCATTGCATTGCCTGATCCAGCGGCGTCTCGAAGTTCAGCACGCGATCAATAATCGGTTTTCCGTACTTGCTTTCGCCAATCTGGAAATACGGCGTATCGTGCGTGGCCTCGATGAAATTCCCCTGCGGATAAACATGGAATAACCGCAGACCTTCGCCTTTTATCTGGCCGCCCAGCAGCAAGTTGCAGCTGAAATCCGTGTTTCCGCCCTGGTTCGCACCGCTGTCGCGGGCGATGACTTCGCGAACCGTGTCGCCCAGCAGGCTCGCGGCGTCATACATGGATTTCACGTTGAGCAGGTTTTCCCGCTCATCGTCTACGCAGCGGCGATGCAGCAGGCTGATAATGCTCTGTGTGGTCGCCAGATTTCCGGCGCTCTGGATCACCAGCACGCGCTCATCACTTTGATGAAAAACATGCAGTTTACGGAAAGTGGAAATATGGTCCACTCCGGCGTTGGTGCGTGAATCTGAAACAAACACCAGGCCAGAGGACAAGCGCATGGCCACACAGTAAGTCATAAAAAATTTTCCTCAGGCGTCAGGTTTATTGTGGCACGTCGAGCATCGCAACGGCTGCGACAGTGCGCATATCTTCGCTGCCTCCACCCAGCCGGATACCGCGGACCGGGCACGCATCAAGATAATCTATGCCGATAGCCAGTTTCAAATGCTGATTCGGTTTGCAGGTGTTGTTGGTAACATCAAAGCTCTGCCAGCGATCATCCAGCCAGGCTTCCGCCCAGGCGTGCATGGCAACATGTGTCGAATCTTCTGAGTATAGATATCCGCTGACGTAACGCGCCGGGATCCCCAGACTGCGGCAGCAGGCGAGGAAAACGTGGGTATGATCCTGACATACGCCGGTTTGCGCTGAAAAAGCCTGCGAGGCACTGTCTTTCACCGTGGTGCTGCCGGGGCTGTAAGGCATTTTCAGCAGTAATTCGCCCATCAGATTGCACAGACTTTCATGCTGATCCTGCGGGCGATAATAGCGGCTGGCGAAATCGCGGATCGCGCCGTCGGCCTGTGTCAGCGGGCTGGTGCGCAAAAAAACCAGCGGCGATAAATGCCCGCAATTATCATCTTCTGTGTTGTCTTCAATTTCGACCACGCCGTTGGCTTCGATAGTGATTGCCTGATGCGGCTGATCCAGCGTCAGCACGTGTAATACGTTGCCGTATGCGTCCAGCGTTCGGGTGGCGTACTCCGGCAGCGTCAGATCCCATGAAAGGATCTTCTGATGGCTGGAATCCTGCGGCGTCAGGCGCAGATATTGCGTACTGTGTTTGACCTGCTGCGCATAGGTGTAATGCGTCTGATGACTGACATTCAGTTTCATTATTGTGCCTCCAGATAGGTTTGATGAATGCTCTCAGCGATGGCGTTGGTCTGGCCAAGAAACTGCATTAACCACGGGCTGAGGCCCATTTCGACTATCTCGTCCATTTCGGTGAAGCGGAGCTGAGCGTGAAGGGTATGAATGCGGCGACGCGGCAAATTTCCCGCTGACCCGCCGATTTCCTCCAGCTGTTCGGCGATAATTTCTACACAGGACAACAGGGATCGCGGCAGTTCGCGGCGCAGTACCAGCAGTTCGGCAATGCGTTTCTGGCTGAGCTGCTGTTTGTAGAGCGTATGGAATGCTTCGCGGGCACTGACGGCGCGCAATAAGGTGTCCATCCGGTAGTATTCGCGCACAGGATCCTCATCGGCATTGAGCAGCTGATTTTTGGCGTCCAGCAGCCTTGCGGTGCTGTCAGCCCGCTCAAGCATGGTGCCCAGGCGGATGAAATTCAGGGCATCGCTGCGCAGCAAAGTGCCAAACATCGCGCCACGGAACAGATGTGAGCGCTCCTTAACCCAGTCGAAGAAGGAATCCGCGCCCGCCGATCCGACGCCCTGACGTCGGATCAGTTTCATCTCAATCCAGGTGGCATTGATGCTTTCCCAAACTTCAGAAGACAGACTACCGCGCACCGCGTGCGCATTGTTCCAGGCCATTTGCAGACAGCTGAAAATGCTGCTGTGGTTGAAACTGTCCAGCGCGAAAAAGTTGAGCAGATTGCCCATTGTTTCCTGCGGATAGTGTTCATTGAATAATGTGCGGGTGCCGGTCATGGTCAGCGGGACCAGCAGATCGTTATTTTCGTCGCGGGCGCTGACGTCACGGATCGACATCATCGACAGCTTATTGGTCACGTCCAGCAGGCGTGCGATATTCTCGGCGCGTTCCAGATAACGCGCCATCCAGTAAAGTTCGCTGGCTGTTCTGCTTAGCATGCGTCACCCTCCGTCGGATCTTCCGACTCTTCTTCCAGCACCCAGGTATCTTTGGTGCCACCGCCCTGAGATGAATTTACCACCAGCGAGCCTTCCGCCAGCGCAACGCGGGTTAAGCCGCCAGGCACCAGACGGATTTCAGCGCCGGTCAGGGCGAAAGGCCGCAAATCGATATGCCGCGGGGCCAGCCCGTTCTCCACAAACGTCGGGCAGGTTGAGAGCGCCAGCGTTTCCTGCGCGATGTAGTTTTCAGGCCGCGTTTTCAGCAACTGGCGGAAGCGTTCGATTTCAGCCTTGCTGGCGGTCGGGCCAATCAGCATGCCGTAACCGCCTGCACCATGAACCTCTTTCACCACCATTTTTTCCAGATTCGCCAGCACGAAAGACAGGTCACTCTCTTTGCGGCATTGCCAGGTCGGGACGTTATTAAGGATCGGATCTTCGGCCAGATAGTAGCGGATCATTTCCGGCACATACGGGTAGATCGATTTGTCATCGGCGACGCCGGTGCCAATTGCGTTCGCCAGCACCACGCCACCGGCGCGATAAACCGACAGCAGGCCGGGCACGCCGAGCATTGAATCCGCGCGGAAGGCCAGCGGATCGAGGAATGCGTCGTCGATACGGCGGTAGATCACATCGATTTTGCACGGGCCCGCGGTTGTACGCATAAACACCGCGCCGTCCTTCACGAATAAATCGACGCTTTCCACCAGTTCCACGCCCATTTGCTGTGCAAGGAAACTGTGCTCGAAGTACGCACTGTTGAACCTGCCGGGCGTCAGAACCACGACGGTCGGATCGTTAACCGGTGTGCTTTCACGCAGCGTTTGCAGCAGATGGGAAGGGTAGCGAGAAACCGGCGCAATGCGCTGTTCTGCGAACAGTTCCGGGTATAACCGCATCATCATTTTGCGGTTTTCCATCATGTAAGAAACGCCGGACGGTGTGCGCAGGTTATCTTCAAGCACGTAATATTCGCCGTCGCCACCCCGCACCATATCGGTTCCGGCGATGTGCGCGTACGTATCCCGGTGAAGATCGATGCCCTGCATACAAGGCTGATACTGATCGTTTGCCAGAACCTGTTCGGCCGGAACGATCCCTGCTTTCAGTATTTTTTGATCGTGATAGATGTCGTGCAGAAAAGCATTCAGCGCCTGAACGCGCTGACGAATGCCGCGATCGAGCATTTGCCATTCGCTGGCCGGGATGATCCGCGGAACGCTGTCGAACGGGATTAAACGTTCTGCGCCATCATCTTCACCGTAAACGTTAAAGGTAATTCCCACCCGATGGAATAACAGCGCGGCTTCCTCTTTTTTGCGCTGAACCGCCTGTTGATCGGCTTGCTGCAACCATTGCCAGTAGGCCTGATAATGGCTGCGGTGCGTCCCGTCAGCCATTAACATCTCATCAAAAAAGGGTGAATCGGAAAGGTCAATCTTGATCATCATCACCTCACAAACTGGACAGGCCGCAATTGAATCGTTCAATAACAATGAAGATCAGGCATAAAGTGTGCCAGCGTGCAAAACGGGCTGAAAATCAGGGGAAATAAGGGGGGACTGCTTAATTATAGAGCGTTAAAGGGTTTCTTTGCCTGAAAATAGGGCAAAAAAAACCAGCCCGCAGGCTGGTCTGGTGCATCGGGGACGCGGATTAACGGCGGACGGCGATGGCTTCGATTTCGATTTTCACGTCTTTAGGCAGGCGGGCAACTTCAACGCATGAACGGGCCGGGAAAGGCGCTTTGTGCTCGGTGAAGAAAGCTTCGTACGTGGCGTTAACGGTGGCGAAGTCGTTCAGATCTTTCACGAAAACGGTAGTTTTCACGATGTCTGACACTTTCAGGCCAGCGGCTTCAACGATAGCCTGGACGTTTTCCAGAGACTGACGCGCCTGAGCGGCGATGTCGTCGGCCACGGCACCGGTTTTAGGATCAACAGGGATCTGGCCTGAAGTGATGATCATACTGCCCAGATCCACGCCCTGAACATAAGGACCGATTGCGGCGGGTGCGTTTTCAGTACTGATTTCGCGGGACATAATGTCTCCTGATTTTGGGTTATGGGTAAAAATCCGGTCGTCAGTATACCTGCTCAGTCGTTGTTGAGCACAACCTGATGTTCGAACTCTTTCTCACAGTATTTGCATTTCAGGTGAACGCCATCTGCGCGCTGTTTCACCGCAAAGCTGGAATCCACCGGTTCAAAGCGGCTGATGCAGTTGCCGTTCGGGCAGCGTAAAACCCCGATAATACGGTCCGGCAACGTCGGCATCAGCTTCTTCACAACTTCATAATTATCAATGCGGTTCACCGTAGCGCGCGGGGCATAGACCGCCAGCTGATTAACCTGTTCGTCGGTCAGAAAGGTGTTTTCAATTTTGATAATATCTTTGCGGCCAAGCTCGCCGGAAGGCAAATTCAGGCCGACGGTAACGCGTTGTTCTGTCTGCGTAAATTTAAATAACGACAGCAATTTAAAGCCGACCTGCGCCGGAATATGGTCGATTACCGTGCCGCATTTAATGGCTTCAACCTGAAGTTTATTGTCGTGAGTCATGATCGTTTTCTCCTCAAGCTGACTGTGCAATATCTGCGTTCAGAACCAGCGCCAGTAAAGCCTGACGCGCAAAAATCCCGTTACCGGCCTGCTGGAAATACCAGGCGTATGGCGTTTTATCGACATCCGGCGTGATTTCGTCGATGCGTGGCAGCGGGTGCAGGACTTTCAGGTGCGGCTGAGCGCCGTTCAGATCCGCCGCGCGCAGGACAAACTGGGCTTTAACGTTGGCATATTCAGACGGGTCCAGACGCTCTTTCTGTACGCGGGTCATGTACAGAATGTCGATTTCCGTCACGACGTCATCGATGCTGCTGTGCAGGCTATATTCGATGCCTTTCTCTTCCAGCAGCGCCAGAATATAGCCCGGCATGGCGAGTGCGTCGGGGGCGATAAAGTAGAAGCGGTTGCCGTTAAATTTCGCCAGCGCCTGCGCCAGAGAGTGAACGGTACGGCCATATTTCAGGTCGCCGACCATCGCGATTTTGATGTTATCAAGACGTCCCTGCGTTTCCCGAATGGTGAACAAATCCAGCAAGGTTTGCGTCGGGTGCTGGTTCGCGCCGTCACCGGCGTTGAGAACCGGAATCCCGCCGGAGAATTCTGTCGCCAGACGCGCCGCGCCTTCCTGCGGATGGCGCATCACGATGGCATCCACGTAAGTGCTGATCACCGAAATGGTATCGGCCAGCGTCTCGCCTTTTTTGCCGAGCGACGTATTGCTGCTGTCAGAGAAACCGACGACGGAAGCCCCGAGACGATGCATGGACGTCTCAAACGACAGGCGCGTACGGGTTGAGGCTTCGAAGAAACAACTGGCGATCACTTTGTGTTTCAACAATTCCGGTTGCGGATCCGCTTTCAGGCTGGCCGCGGTGTCGAGCACCAGCTCCAGCTCCTCGCGGCTGAGATCGTTGATAGAAATGATGTCTTTTTGATATAGCGGGTTAGCCATAGTCATTCTCCTGTTTCTTTGTTCTTAAAAGAAATGCGCTCAAAAACCGATGTTCTTAAATTTCGGACAAAAAAAAGCCCCTCAATGAGGGGCTTTCAGTAAAACGGTATTGCCACGGAAGAACAACGGCAGCGGGCTGCCTGATGGCACGGTGTTTGGTCGGTCATCTGAGCACAAAACGTGGCAATTGTTCATAGGTTCTCCCGGCAAATTGTGGCGCATTATACGCGCGTCACCGGCGACATCAAGCGGAAAAATGGACTAAGGCAAACGATTGCTGCTCGGGTTTCCTTTGACCATCAATACCTGCCTGATTAACTGACAAACCCGCCCGATCTCGCGGGTTTGCCTTGGCGCGACGAAGACGGCGGTGCTGGATGCGATGACGCCGAGAACCTCATGCAATCCCTGATGGTCAATGATTTTCCCCACCGCCCGCCCGTAGCCCGACGACACATGCACGATGACAAACTGCGGGTTGTAATCCACGCTGGTCACCATCTCAGTGACCGGGCGCAACGCATCGGGAACGGGCTGATATTGCTCATTCAGCGCGTACATTTTTTTGCCTTTGGCATTCTGGATCTTCACCACCCCCAGCGTTTTCAGCAGCCGCGATACCGTGGACTGGCTGATATTCCGGTATCCCGCACGCTGAAATTCACGGCGCAGCGCTTCCTGTGAAGCAAAACTTTTGCTGGCGATCAGCCGGTGACACAAGATCAACTGCTCGTGTTCTTTTTCAAGTGCAGACAACGTTCTTTTCATGGTCATATTCCCTGATGAATAAAGGACGTCAACATTGCAAAAAAATCATCATCAACGAAGGGTTAAAACAAAGAACCCAGACTCAGCGCTAACATTAGCAACACCAGCAGTATCCCGAGCAAAGGCGCAACCCATTTCAGCCAGCGGACATAGGGCACGCGCGCAATGGCCAGACCGCCCATGACGACCGCTGATGTAGGCGTCACCAGGTTCACAAGACCGGAAGCTGACTGATATGCGGTGACCACCAGTTCGCGGCCGATATGCGCAAAATCGGCCAGCGGGGCCATGATAGGCATGGTCATCACGGCCAGACCCGATGAAGATGGCACCAGAAAAGACAACACAACTTCGAGCAAAAACATCACATTGATGAACACCACATTGGAGAGCCCGGAAACAATGTTTTCGGCGCTGTGCAAAATGGTGTGCGTGATCATGCCGTTATCCATCACGACCACGATACCGCGCGCGATCCCGATGATCAGCGCGACGCCGAGAAGATCGCGTGCGCCGTCAATGAAAGTGGTGGTCAGCTCGGTTTCGCTCATCCGGGCAATTAACCCGACAAAGATGGCGGCGGCAAGAAAGACGGCGGAGATTTCGCCCATCCACCAGCCTTTGACGGAGACGCCATAAATCATCACGACAAAGGCCAGCGCGAAGATCGTTAAAACGATTTTCCGCACGCCGGTAAACGGCAGCAGCTCTTCGCGGCGATCGCCGAGGAAGTGTTCGCGGTTTGATTCCCATTGATCGGCGACGATTGACAGCGACGGGTCCCGACGAACTTTACGGGCGTAGCGCATCACCCATACAACGCATATTAGCCAGCCAACCACCAGAATGACTGCGCGCAGGCCGATGCCACTGGTGAAAGGAATGTCGGCGGCATTGGCGGCGATCACGGTTGCAAAGGGATTAATGGTGGAACCGAGGGTTCCGATACCTGCGCCGAGGAGAACTGTCGCGGCGGCTACCAGCGGGTCGAAGCGGGCGGCCATCATGACCGGCACCAGCAGGGTGTAAAATGGCAGGGATTCCTCGGCCATGCCATAAATAGTGCCCCCGGCGGCAAACAGCGCCATCAGGATCGGGATCATCCATTCTTCTTTGCCGCGCAGGCGATGAGTCACCCGTTCAATCCCCGCATCAATGGCACCGGTTTTGGTCACCACGCCGAGAAAACCGCCGATAATGAGGATAAACAGCGCCACGTCGATTGCGCCCGCCTGCCCGGTAACGTGGTTATAAAGGCCATCAATGGGGGCAAGAAAGATATCGATAATCCCCTGAGGATTACCGGCAACAGCGTGATAAGTGCCGGAAACCGGGACTTCTTTCCCAAGACCGGCGTTCATCGCCATGTTGTATTCGCCGGCGGGGATAATCCAGGTCAGGCCCGCGACGACGGCGATAAGAATAAAAAGAATGGTGTAGGCGGAAGGAAATTTGAATGTACGCATCAACATAATCCTTAAAAAAGGCGTGAAGACCTCAGACGGGCTTCACGCAAAAAATTCAGGCATCGCCCAGGGTGGCCACCATGACCGCTTTTATGGTGTGCATGCGGTTTTCGGCCTCATCGAACACAATGGAATGCGCCGACTCGAAAACGTCATCCGTTACTTCCAACCCTTTCATTCCATAGGCGATTTCCAGCTCTTTCCCGAGGGTAGTTTCTTCGTTGTGAAACGCGGGCAGGCAGTGCATGAATTTCACATCAGGATTGCCGGTGGCTTTGATGACGGCGGCATTGACCTGATACGGCGTCATCAGGCTGATGCGTTCGGCCCAGGCAGATTTGGCTTCGCCCATCGAAACCCAGACATCGGTGTAGAGGAAATCCACCCCGTTCACGCCTTCATCGACGTGCTCGGTCAGCAAAATGCGGGCACCGGTGGTTCCGGCTATTTTCCGGCACTCACTGACCAGCGCAGCGTCTGGCCAGAAGGATTTCGGTGCGACCAGGCGGATGTCCATGCCCATTTTGGCGGCGCCGACCATCAGCGAATTGCCCATGTTGTTTCGTGCATCGCCCAGATAGGCAAAGCTTAATTCGCTGAGTTGTTTTCCCGGCGCGTGTTCGAGCATGGTCATCAGGTCGGCGAGAATCTGTGTGGGATGAAATTCATCCGTCAGCCCGTTCCAGACCGGGACGCCGGAAAACTCGGCCAGCTCCTCAACAATCCTTTGCGCAAAACCCCGGTATTCAATGCCGTCGTACATCCGGCCCAGCACGCGGGCGGTGTCTTTCATCGACTCTTTATGACCAATCTGGCTGCCGCTCGGGCCGAGATACGTCACTTTTGCTCCCTGATCGAAAGCCGCCACTTCAAACGCACAGCGGGTTCTCGTGGACGTTTTTTCGAAAATCAGCGCGATATTTTTGCCGAGTAAATACTGCTGCTCCCGGCCACTCTTTTTGTATGTTTTCAGGGTAAAGGCGAGATTAATCAATTGCTGGATTTCATCCGGCGTAAAATCCAGAAGTTTGAGAAAATGACGGTTTTTTAAGGTGTTACTCATAGTTTTATTCCTTTCATGACGTTATTACGACGCACGGATGGAGGTGCCTCTCAGGCCCGCGAGAATCGCTTCGCCGTCGGTCAGGGCACCGATCCCGGCTAACCCGTGGCAGGCATCGACAAATTGGCAGGCTGCGGCGATTTTTGGGCCCATAGAGCCCGCATCGAAAGTCATTCCGGCCAGGTCGCGTGTGGTGGTCTGTTGAAGCGGACGCTGCGTTGGTTTTCCCCAGTCGAGGTACACCGCATCAGCGTCGGTGAGGATCAGAAGCGCATCGGCGTGCAGTTGCCGGGCGAGCAGGGCGGCCGAGAGATCTTTGTCGATGACCGCTTCCGCGCCTTCCAGTCCTTTAGCGGTTTTGCAGACCGGAACACCGCCGCCGCCATTGCAAATAACCAGATGTCCGTCCTGAAGCAGCGCGTTGATCGCGTCGGTTTCGATAATGCTTAGCGGTTGCGGCGAGGCCACGACGCGGCGGAAATGCTGCCCGTCCGCTTTCATCGCCCAGCCCTTTTCTGCGGCCAGCGCAGCAGACTGTTCGCGGGTGTAAACCGGCCCGATGTATTTGGTCGGATGATTGAAAGCCGGATCCAGCGGACTGATTTCCACCTGTGTGAGCAGCGTGCAAACGCGGATTTCCGGCAGGCAATTTTTCAATTCCTGTTGCAGGAGATAGCCGATCATTCCCTGCGTCTGGGCGACCAAAATATCCAGCGGATAAGGCGAAACGGCGGTATAAGCACTGTTTTGCAACGCCAGTAATCCGACCTGCGGTCCGTTGCCGTGAACCAGCACAACACGCCATTGCTGACACAATGCGCTGAGTGTTTCTGCCGCCAGCTGAATATTTTTCCGCTGAATGCTGGCTTCCAAAGGTTCGCCGCGACGCAGCAATGCATTGCCGCCCAGTGCGACGACCAGTGTGGGTTTTGTCATGGTATTTTCCCTGGTGTGGTTTTTCAGATGTCGTCGCGTTCCAGCGGGCAACTCATGCAACGAGCGCCGCCACGGCCACGCCCGAGTTCATCTCCGGGAATAGGCAGCACGGTGATCCCGGCCTTATCGTATTTTTCGTTGGTCCACGTATTGCGCTCATAGCCAATCACGACGCCGGGACGTACGGTCAGCACGTTGTTGGCGTCATTCCATTGTTCGCGCTCGGCTTCAAAACTGTCGCCACCGGTGGTGATCAGTTTCACTTCATCCAGCCCCAGCGCTTTTTCGATGGCTTTCAGGAAATGCGGTTCTTCCTGACGACGAAGGCCCCCGCGGCCGTCATCGGTCAGAGTCCAGCACTGCGTGGTGTCACGTACGACTTCGGGATAAACCGAGAAAGTGTCGATATCGATGTGGGTCATGACGGTGTCGAGATGCATACAGGCGCGGTGTTTTGGTAATTCCAACGCGATAATTTTGGTCGCCTGCTGATGTTTAAACAGAGAACGGGCGAGGAACTCAACGCCCTGCGGTGTGGTTCTTTCTGACATCCCGATTAACACTGCGCCGCGACCAATGACCAGGACGTCGCCGCCTTCCAGCGTGGCATGGTCGTAATTGAAATCATCGTCACCGAAATAAGTAATGAATTCGTTATCGCTGAATAATGGATGCCAGCGATATATGGCACGCAGATTATTTGTTTCGCGCTTTCTTGCCGCTTTGGCCATCGGGTTCACGGAAACCCCGTTATATATCCAGCAGGAGGTGTCGCGGGTAAATAAATGATTCGGCAGTGGCTTAATAATAAAATCATTCGCCATATGGGTATCAACGACCATATTGTGGATAGTCGAAGGGATCTCGTTATAAGTTAATCCGCCACTCATGAAACGCGCCGTTTGCCGGTGAGGGGCTTTGTTGAATAAATCGAACTTTTTGCCGTAATCAGGATCAGATCACCACATTCTCGATCCTGTAGCG
>NZ_JAEMGT010000205.1:0-2734 GCF_017655185.1 Rahnella sp. ChDrAdgB13
CGCCACCATCGTCTGGGATGACATTGTGGACGCGAAGCTGACGCTGTATCCGTATGACGACGGCGGCGACACCATCACTTACCAGAATTTCACCGTCCAGACCGTGGGCGACCAGTACAACGTGGATAACGAAGCGCGGGTGAGCATCACCGGCTTTGCGCTCAACCGCATCACTGAATAATTGAGGAATAATGATGACCGGAAACGAAAAAACGCTCTCAGGCATCCTTGAAATCGGGGTGGAATATGAGGGGAAAGTTCACCGTGATTTTACCCTGCGCCTGCCAACCGTTGGGGATGAAATTGACGTGGGGGGTTCGGATGTTCCTGATGCCGGGTTCCGCGTGGCCCTGATGGCGGCCAGCCTGGTGTCGCTGGGTACTATCCCGAAAGGCGCGATCACCTATGAGCTGCTTTGTGAAGAGCTGTGCGGTGAGGATTTTGGGCTAATCCTCAAGGCGCATGAAGACCTGAAAAAAAAGCGGAAAGCGCTGAACGAAAGTACCGCGACTTCACCCATGCCTGCGTCAGGCTCAGAAAGTACGGGTATCGCGACAAAGACGTCCGCGCTTTTAGTGCTGTAGAACTTGCCTCCCGTCTCGATGCGGTACTCCGCATCGAGAACCCTCAGGCCTGGCTGAAAAAAGAACGCGGTGAAGGAAAAACCTTCGTCAGCGTCCGCCGCAAATCCCCCTCACCCCGTAAATACCGCAGGAAATAACGCATGGCTGGCCCATTCGAGACACAATTTAGCGTCGGCGTGAACGACAACGCTACGCCAAAAATTCGCAGCATCCAGGAAAATGTGAGGCGGATGCAGCAGGCGCGTGAGCGTCTCGGTGTGCGCGGTGAGCACACTATCCGGCGGGAAATTCAGCTGACTGAAGCCTCCCTGAACCGCATGGCCCGCAGCGGCACGCTGGGTGCCACCGAACTTGCCCGCGCCCAGGAAAAGGCGGCGGCGAAAATCACGCAGCTCCAGAAAGAGATGGCTGAAGCCGAGGTGCGCAGTTACACCTCCCGCAACACCGCCCGCGAGGCCTACACCGCGCTGGGGATAAGAAGTGAGCACGACATCCAGCGTGAGATCCAACGCACTGAAGCAGCCTATAACCGTCTGGAACGTTCGGGGGTGTTGTCTGCCAGCGAGCAGGCCCGCGCCTATGAAAAAATGACCAGTACGGTCGGAAAACTTCGCCATGAGCTGGGGGAAACTGAGCGGACGCAGAGTCGGCTGTCCAAGACGTTCAAAACCCTGGGGGCAATTGGCGGAGCCGTGGCGGGTGCCACGATGGCCCTGCGCAAACCGATCACCGATGCGGCGTCCTACGATTCCGCACTGCGTAAGCAGACAAACCTGGCCTACGGCAACAGTGATACGGCCGGGCGCGAAAGTGGATATCGCCGCATAGACCAGTCCATTCGTGATTCAGTGGACTCTAGCGGGGCCAGCCCGGAGGAAGCCTTCTCAGGGCTAGAGACTCTGCAACGCTCGGGCGTCGTCAGTACAGAGCAGTCTTATAAGTTCCTGCCTTATATTCTGCGAAACTCAATGGCGACCGGTGCTGATGCGGCTTCGGTCGCCAACACTGAAGCCAGCGCGGTGAATTTTGGGCTAAATGATAATGACGCGCCCGCGGCGCTGAGTGTGCTGACCACGATGGCGCAGCATGGGAAAATTGGCGTGCCCGAGCTGGCCCGTGAAATGCCGCGTGGGCTGGAATCGGGCAAGTCTGCCGGGCTTTATGGTCGGCGCGGATTTTCGCGCCTTAGTGCATTCTTTGAAGCCTCCGCCATTGGTGCTAAAGACCCGCAGGATGCGGCGACGAATGCCAATGATTTTCTGGCCGAACTGTCTTCCAGCAACCTAGCTAACAATGCCAAGCGCATCAAAATCAACGGCAAGGGTATCGATATTCGCGGTGCAATGCGCTACGACCTGGCCCACGGCAAAGACGCGCTAGATACGGTCACCGGTGTCATCGGTAAAATAGATGCCTCAGACCCGGAATACGGGCGGCTTCAGAAAAAACTGTCACATGCCAGCACCGATGAAGAACGGGAGAAACTGAACGCACAAATCGCGCAGATCCACGGTCAGCACATCGCCCAATTATTCCCCAACCAGCAATCACGAAACGCTTACATCAACTTTGACCGCCAGCGGGATTACTTTAACCAGATGACGGGCGAAGGTGAAGATCAGTTCACGCAACCTGACGAACAGCGTTCCGCGACAAAAGATTTTAATTTCACCAAGGCAGGCCCGGAATGGGAAAACAACCGCGCGAAATACAATACCGAACTGACCAGTGACGCGGCCCTGAAGACCCCGACAGACATCATTGGCCATCTCATGAACGACCTGGCCGACTTGGAGAAAAAATTCCCTGTTTTGGGGGCGGCGGTATCCGGTACTACCACCGCCTTTAAAACGCTGGCGAGCAGTTATGGCGGCGCAGTGCTCACGGGGGCCGCTGGGGGCTGGGGAATTAAAACGCTTAAAAACTGGCTGGGTAAAGGCGGTGATGTTGTCAAGGATGGCATTGAAGCCACTGAAGATATTGTAGGCGGCACAGCTGGTAAACCTGGCGTGTTTGGCCGGGTGGGTTCATGGCTGGCTGGCGGCGGCAAGCGCCTGGTTTCGGGCGGCGCTGATGTACTTTCAGACGGGCTTATTGATAACCCTGTAACGCTCGCCCTTGCCGGGCTGATTTACCCTTCCGATACGGTC
>NZ_JAEMGT010000206.1:0-2353 GCF_017655185.1 Rahnella sp. ChDrAdgB13
CATGGCCTCTTTACCCGCAGAAGCCATCACTTTCACAGCGACTTTTTCACCCAGGGCTTCAAGTTGCCGCTCAAGTTCTTTCAGCCCCTGAACCTCCATTCGGATCATGATGAGTCCTCATAGAAATAAATGATGTAGTCCCTTACCAGCCGGTACTGCACACGGTTACTCGTCAATGTTACGCAGTCCTGAATAATGCTCGCGCGTTCGACATACTGAACCGGGTAATCAGAGATTTTGCCGTGCTGAATATCGCGCCAGACAGACCAGATGGCCCGATCAAGCCCCACTAGAGCGGTATAATCATTTATTCGATAAATCGAGATTTGGAACCGCCCGGCGATTAAACCGGTGCGAACCATTCCGGCATCCATCTCAGGATCGGATATACGTTGAAATGTAATGCCCTCCTGAACCGGGTCCGGAAGTAGCAAGGGATAAACGGACAGCCCGGAAAGGTTGCTAAGTTCAGTTCTGATGGCATCCTCAATCATGACGAGCGTCTCTTTCAGCTTTAAGGATCAGGCGGTCGCTCAGACTATGGTCAACAGCTACCACCGTATAGCTGGCCTCTTTCCACCAGACTTTCCAGTCAATTTGGACAGCATGATCAGGCCGAATAGTGAAATGCCAGGTTTCCACAACCTGCTGTTGGTCAAGCGTGCGAATTTTCCGATTTGACATCATTTCCGCCGCTGCCCAGACTTTCGCGACATCGACAGGCATGCCCGGCAAAGGCTCACCCAGCGGGCCAGTAGTAACGTCTATCATTTGCAGGGTGATCCGTGCAGTGAGTTTCCCGGCTTCAAGCCCTGTAGTCATAAACTCATCCTTAAACAATGGTTGGTGTATGAAGCGTGTAAATGAATGCAGTGACACTGAAAGGAAGATTACCCTGAGAGTAGCGCTGCTCCTCTTCGCCGTTTTTCACCCTTTCGAATATACCAATCAGAATGAGGGTGGACCGCTTAACCCTCGCCAGCGCCTCTCCATCGATTAGATCTCCCGAATCGTCAATAATCTCTGAACGAGATGGCTTCACATAATCCAAAATTACCGCGCTGGCCTGGTATATGGCGTCCTGCAAATCCTGATCAGCAGCATCAGTGTCAATGCGGAGATAAGATTTCACTTCAGCAAGCGTGACCAGTCCGATCATGTTTTTGCCCTCGCATCCCGGCCCCGCTTAACGGCAAGTTTCCACCCCTTTGAAGATGGCTCTCCTGGCTTGTCGGACGTCTCTGCATGGCAATACCACACTGACCCTGCCCAGGTGACGCTGTCGCCGGGCAAGTACTTTTCACCGTCTTTGAATATGTCGCGGTAAATCATTACCGGAATGCAGAAGGATTTTTCGGTCCTGGTACCGCTGGCCAACTGAGCAGTGATGGTGAATTCACGCTCGTTAGCTTGGCTGATATCAACGGAGGAAATGCCATCAACCAGGCATTCCCAGCCATTTAACCCGGTTGTCTTCTGGTATGATCGCCATATCCCTCCGTCATGTATGGCATAACTGCCACGGGGGTATGACTTTTCTTCATCGATGCAGGGCATTATTTCTAACTGCAAAGCATCTTTGCCGTCTTCGCCCGGTTCACCGTTTTTCGGAACAGGAAGTACGGAAACTGCGTCTTTTACCATCTGATGAATGTCAGGCAGTTCCGGCTGCGGGATTTCAATTTCCTGCACGGCTTTTCGCACCAAGCTTTCGATATCAGGAAGTTCTGGTGATTTCGGTGCTTCCGGCACTGGCATTGCAGACACGGCATCCTTCACCAGTTGGTGGACGTCGGGCAGCTCGGGTTGTTTAATTTCGATCCCAGCCACCACTGCTCTCACCATTTGCTCAATATCAGGCAACTCCTGCGGTTCAGGGGCTGGCGGCGCGGGTATAACGGACACCGCTTCCTTTACCATCTGGTGGAAATCGGGCAGTTCAGGCGCAACGGGGATATTAATTTGTGATAAAACAGCCCTGACTATCGCCCCTTCATCTGGCGTGACTTCCAAAATTTTCTTAATCTGGGTTTTCAACCGGTCTATTTCTTCTGACTTTTCGGTTAACGCGATATCGTATTTTTTCTGCACAACCAACAATTGCTCTCTTACCGCCTCACCAACGGCCTTCAGCAGTGACATGTCACGTTCATTCATGAGTAAGCAGTCCTTTCAGCATTGCCCTGACCATGAACTGTTCCGGCTCGGACAGAGCCTTGGTGTTTTCGTCGTCAACGGGCGTTGTTGGGGGCGGTGTGATGGTCGTTTGGGCTTTGTTAGTCGAGCCAAAGGGATCATCCTGAGCATCGCGCTTAGCGAGTGCAGACAGGCTGTAATTTTGCTGTTGCATATA